>NZ_JBDYCV010000034.1:0-37784 GCF_040495915.1 Shigella sp. FJ200513
CGGTGGAGCTGCATGACAAGGTCATCGGGCATTATCTGAACATAAAACACTATCAGTAAGTTGGAGTCATTACCCAACAATGTTCGGCATAATTATATCTGTCATCGTATTAATTACGATGGGCTATTTGATCCTGAAAAACTACAAACCTCAGGTGGTGCTGGCTGCCGCAGGTGTCTTCCTGATGATGTGCGGAGTCTGGTTAGGGTTCGGTGGTGTACTCGATCCCGCCAAAAGCAGCGGCTACTTGATCGTCGACATTTATAATGAAATCCTGCGCATGCTGTCCAACCGCATTGCCGGATTGGGGCTGTCGATTATGGCGGTGGGCGGTTATGCCCGCTACATGGAGCGCATAGGAGCCAGTTGCGCGATGGTGAGCTTGCTAAGCCGCCCGTTAAAACTCATTCGCTCGCCGTATATTATTCTGTCGGCAACTTACGTCATCGGCCAAATCATGGCGCAGTTTATTACCAGCGCCTCCGGTCTGGGTATGTTGCTGATGGTCACCTTATTTCCGACGCTGGTGAGTCTGGGAGTAAGTCGCCTCTCTGCGGTGGCGGTTATCGCAACCACGATGTCCATTGAGTGGGGGATTCTGGAAACGAACTCCATTTTTGCAGCCCAGGTCGCGGGAATGAAAATTGCCACATACTTCTTCCACTACCAGCTTCCGGTCGCCTCTTGCGTCATTATCTCGGTGGCGATCTCCCACTTTTTCGTGCAACGCGCTTTTGACAAAAAAGATAAAAATATCAATCACGAACAGGCAGAGCAAAAAACTCTCGATAATGTCCCGCCGCTCTATTACGCCATTTTACCTGTGATGCCGTTAATCCTGATGCTCGGCTCGCTGTTCCTCGCCCACGTCGGGCTGATGCAGTCAGAACTGCATCTGGTGGTGGTGATGTTACTAAGTTTGACGGTGACGATGTTTGTTGAGTTCTTCCGCAAGCATAACTTGCGCGAAACAATGGACGATGTGCAGGCGTTTTTTGACGGCATGGGTACGCAGTTTGTCAACGTGGTAACGCTGGTGGTCGCGGGTGAAATATTTGCGAAAGGCTTAACGACGATTGGCACTGTTGATGCGGTTATCAGGGGTGCGGAGCATTCTGGTCTGGGCGGTATTGGCGTGATGATTATTATGGCGCTAGTCATTGCCATTTGTGCCATTGTGATGGGCTCTGGCAATGCGCCGTTTATGTCATTTGCCAGTCTTATTCCGAATATCGCAGCCGGACTACATGTACCAGCGGTTGTAATGATTATGCCGATGCATTTTGCCACGACGCTAGCGCGCGCGGTTTCGCCGATTACTGCGGTGGTGGTCGTTACGTCAGGAATTGCAGGCGTTTCGCCTTTTGCGGTGGTGAAGCGGACAGCGATCCCCATGGCAGTCGGTTTCGTGGTGAATATGATTGCCACAATCACGCTATTTTATTAAGTCATTAAAAAGACAAAACAGGCCGCCTGGGCCTGTTTTGTATTACTTCACAACGCGTAATGCCGGTCGACCACCGCGTGGTGGCTGCGGAGGTTCATCGTCAGGATGAGTGTCATCATCGTGATCTGGCTTGTCGCCATCAATAACCGACATAACGGTTTCGTTGTCTGCCGATGCCTCTTCATCATTCATGATGCTGGTATCTTCATCGTAGGCAGCTTCAGGCTCAAACATCGTGCCTGCGCCATTTTCACGGGCGTAGATAGCCAGCACGGCAGCCAGCGGCACAGAAACCTGACGCGGAATGCCACCAAAGCGCGCGTTAAAGCGCACCTCATCATTCGCCAGTTCCAGATTGCCGACAGCACGCGGCGCAATGTTGAGTACGATTTGCCCGTCACGCGCATATTCCATAGGAACCTGCACGCCAGGGAGCGTCACATCCACCACCAGGTGCGGCGTGAGCTGGTTATCCAGCAACCACTCATAGAATGCACGCAGCAGATAGGGACGACGTGGTGTTAGCTGTGACAAATCCATACAGATTAACTCCGGCCCAGACGCATTTCACGTTCTGCTTCAGTTAAAGAAGCAAGGAAAGAGTCACGCTCAAAGACGCGGGTCATATAGCCTTTCAGCTCTTTCGCACCCGGGCCGCTGAACTCGATGCCCAGTTGCGGCAGACGCCACAGCAGCGGAGCAAGGTAGCAATCGACCAGGCTGAACTCATCGCTCAGGAAGTACGGCTTCTGACCGAAGACCGGCGCAATCGCCAGCAGTTCTTCGCGCAGTTGCTTACGTGCGGCATCTGCTTCAGAAGCTGAACCGTTGATGATAGTGTTCATCAGCGTGTACCAGTCTTTTTCGATGCGATGCATGTACAGACGGCTTTCACCGCGAGCTACCGGGTAAACAGGCATCAGTGGCGGATGCGGGAAACGCTCATCCAGATATTCCATAATGATGCGAGATTCCCACAGGGTCAGCTCACGATCCACCAGGGTCGGAACGCTCTGATTCGGGTTGAGGTCAATCAGATCCTGAGGCGGATTGTCCTTTTCCACGTGTTCGATCTCGAAACTTACACCTTTCTCAGCCAGCACAATGCGGACCTGATGGCTATAGATGTCAGTAGGACCGGAAAACAGCGTCATTACCGAACGTTTGTTGGCAGCGACAGCCATGAAAACCTCCAGGTATAGTCAGAATTTTTACTGCTACCAGCCACCAGGTGGCCAGTCAGAAGTTGTGTTACCCAATAAGGAACGACTCTCTTTGTTCGAAAATCAAACAAAAAATGAGCAATACCCGACATTTGGGCAGAAAATTGGATGATAGTTTACCAGATTTTGCGACCTTTGTGGTGAGTGGATGCCGGAAATGGGGAAAAAGAGATGCGCTTTAGTCTGAAATAGTTGACTTAGACCCTTATTGGCGATGTGGTTTTTGTTTTACCTGTCTTTCAGACGGCAGCAAAAAGCAACTTCCCATTTTTTACGCTGATTCAGAATTTAGCCATAAAAAAACCCGCCGAAGCGGGTTTTTTCGCAAATTGTTTTCTGCCGTAGCAGAAGCCAATTAACGTTTGGAGAACTGCGGACGACGACGTGCTTTACGCAGACCGACTTTCTTACGTTCAACCTGACGAGCGTCACGAGTAACGAAGCCAGCTTTACGCAGTTCAGAACGCAGGGACTCGTCGTATTCCATCAGAGCGCGGGTGATACCGTGACGGATCGCACCAGCCTGACCAGAGATACCACCACCTTTAACGGTGATGTACAGGTCCAGTTTCTCAACCATGTCGACCAGTTCCAGCGGCTGACGAACTACCATGCGGGCAGTTTCACGACCGAAGTACTGTTCCAGAGAACGTTGGTTGATTACGATTTTACCGTTGCCCGGTTTGATGAAAACGCGAGCTGCGGAACTTTTGCGGCGACCAGTGCCGTAGTATTGATTTTCAGCCATTGCCTATAATCCCGATTAGATGTCAAGAACTTGCGGTTGCTGTGCCGCGTGGTTGTGCTCGTTACCCGCGTAAACTTTCAGTTTACGGAACATAGCACGACCCAGCGGGCCTTTTGGCAACATGCCTTTAACCGCGATTTCAATCACACGCTCAGGACGGCGAGCAATCATCTCTTCAAAGGTCGCTTGTTTGATACCACCGATGTGGCCGGTGTGGTGATAGTACACTTTGTCAGTACGCTTGTTGCCGGTTACAGCAACTTTGTCAGCGTTCAGAACGATGATGTAATCACCGGTATCTACGTGCGGAGTATATTCCGCTTTGTGCTTACCGCGCAGGCGACGAGCCAGTTCAGTAGCCAGACGGCCCAGAGTTTTACCGGTCGCGTCAACAACATACCAGTCGCGTTTTACGGTTTCTGGTTTAGCTGTAAAAGTTTTCATTAAAAGCTTACCCAATAAATAGTTACACGTTGGTGAACACCCAAACGTCTTCAATTGTTGAGGTTCACACGACAAAGTCCGGCAAACCTACCCCTTCGAATAGCCTATGCCAGCACACAAAAAGTTTTGGGAAAAAAACTTTCTTGTAACGTGGGGTCGCAGGATTATAGAGAAGTCGGGGTCAAAGATCGACCCCTTTTTGTGATTTGTGGCAGGTTTTAACCCGCCAAATGCTCGCGCTTCAGATACTCTTCGCTTTGCATCTCTTGCAGACGTGACAGGCAACGCTGGAACTCAAACTTCAGCCGCTCACCCTGATAAATTTCATACAGCGGCACTTCTGCACTCACCACTAATTTGACATGGCGCTCGTAAAACTCATCCACCAGCGCAATAAAGCGCCGCGCTTCGCTCTCCATCAACCGCGTCATGACTGGCACATCAAACAACATTACTGTGTGAAACAGGCGTGAGAGCGCAATATAGTCATGCTGACTGCGGGCGTCGACGCACAGCGTAGTAAAAGAAACCGCCAGCGTCTGGTTCTCGACGCCCATTGTCGCCAATGGCCGATGGTTGATTTCTAACGTCGGTGAATTTTCTCGTTTCACCCCCGCCAGCGCCAACCATAGTTTATCCATCTGCGCCCGGGTTTCATCGTTGAGTGGCGAAAGCCACAGATGCGCCTGAGTGAGTGTACGCAGTCGATAATCAACACCAGCGTCCACGTTCATTACATCACAATGCTGTTTAATGGCATCGATTGCAGGCAGAAAACGCGCACGTTGCAGGCCATTTCGATAAAGTTCGTCCGGCGGAATATTTGACGTCGCTACCAGGGTAATACCGCGGGTGAACAGGGCTTTCATCAGACCGCCAAGTAGCATGGCGTCGGTAATATCAGAAACAAAAAATTCGTCAAAACAGAGCACGTCAGTTTCGGCTTTAAAGCGATCGGCAATAATTTCCAGCGGATCGGTCTGCCCCTGTAAGGCAGTTAGCTCTTCGTGCACCCGCAGCATAAAACGGTGAAAGTGCAGGCGCTGTTTCCGCTCTCCCGGCAGGCTTTGATAGAAAAGGTCCATCAGCCAGGTTTTCCCGCGTCCTACACCGCCCCACATATATAAGCCACGCACTGGCGTATGCTTTGTGTCTTCGCGTTTACCCCACAGCTTACCGACCCGCGCCATTAGCCCACTCGTCCTGGGGGCTGGTGGCCTGCTATTGATGAGTTCTTGATAAATAATTTCCAGGCGGCTGACGGCCTCTTTTTGAACGTCGTCGGGTTGATGGCTGCCTTCATTGAGCGCCTTCAGGTATTGCGATGTTGGGGTAACGCTTTGCATGATCTTATTGTTATTCCTTGAATAATCGGTGCGCCGTTGTTCACGGTTGACGAAAAAAAGGCCGTTCTACACTACGCGATATGCAGTCGGGATTCCACTTCTGTGGAATTAACGGTTATAGTGGCATAATCAGCCGCAGGCATGGAGCCTGAAGCCAACACCCTACGGAAACAAAAGACAACGGGAGATGTTCATGACCTGGGAATATGCGCTAATTGGGTTAGTCGTCGGCATCATTATTGGTGCTGTGGCCATGCGTTTTGGTAATCGTAAACTACGCCAGCAACAGGCGTTGCAGTACGAACTGGAAAAGAATAAAGCTGAACTGGACGAGTATCGCGAAGAGCTGGTTAGCCACTTTGCCCGCAGCGCGGAATTACTGGATACCATGGCGCACGACTATCGCCAGCTGTATCAGCACATGGCAAAAAGCTCCAGCAGCCTGCTGCCGGAACTGTCTGCTGAAGCAAACCCGTTCCGTAATCGTCTGGCAGAGTCTGAAGCCAGCAACGATCAGGCACCGGTGCAGGTGCCTCGCGACTATTCTGAAGGCGCATCCGGCCTGCTGCGTACTGGCGCGAAGCGCGACTAATTTATTTTTCGGGCGCAGCCATTGCGCCCTCCTCTTCTCTCCCTCCCCGACTATCATTTAATCTGGTGTCTCATTGTTAGCCGTCTGAAAATTCAATAACATCAAACTGTTTTGAATCTCTTTTCTTATCATTCAGGTACGAGAGCAGGAATAATGAAAAAACAAACCCAGCTGTTGAGTGCATTAGCGTTAAGTGCCGGGTTAACTCTCTCGGCGTCATTTCAGGCCGTCGCGTCGATTCCAGGCCAGGTTGCCGATCAGGCCCCTCTCCCCAGTCTGGCTCCAATGCTGGAAAAAGTGCTTCCGGCAGTGGTGAGCGTACGGGTGGAAGGAACGGCCAGTCAGGGACAGAAAATCCCGGAAGAATTCAAAAAGTTTTTTGGTGATGATTTACCGGATCAACCTGCACAACCCTTCGAAGGTTTAGGTTCCGGTGTCATCATCAACGCCAGTAAAGGCTATGTGCTGACCAACAACCATGTGATTAATCAGGCACAGAAAATCAGTATTCAGCTCAATGATGGGCGCGAGTTTGATGCAAAACTGATTGGTAGCGATGACCAGAGCGATATCGCCCTGTTACAAATTCAAAACCCGAGCAAATTAACGCAAATCGCTATTGCCGACTCCGATAAATTGCGCGTCGGTGATTTTGCCGTAGCGGTCGGTAACCCATTTGGCCTTGGGCAAACCGCCACCTCTGGCATTGTTTCCGCATTAGGCCGCAGCGGGTTGAATCTTGAAGGTCTGGAAAACTTTATCCAGACAGATGCTTCCATTAACCGCGGTAACTCCGGCGGTGCACTATTAAACCTTAACGGTGAGTTAATTGGCATCAACACTGCAATCCTTGCGCCTGGCGGCGGGAGCGTCGGGATTGGATTTGCCATCCCCAGTAATATGGCGCGAACACTGGCGCAGCAGCTTATCGACTTTGGTGAAATCAAACGCGGTTTGTTAGGCATCAAAGGCACCGAGATGAGTGCCGATATCGCCAAAGCCTTCAACCTTGACGTGCAGCGTGGCGCGTTTGTCAGCGAAGTGTTGCCAAGTTCTGGCTCAGCGAAAGCGGGCGTCAAAGCGGGCGATATTATTACCAGCCTCAACGGCAAACCGCTGAATAGCTTTGCTGAGTTGCGCTCTCGTATCGCGACTACAGAGCCGGGCACGAAAGTGAAGCTTGGCCTGCTGCGTAACGGCAAACCACTGGAAGTAGAAGTGACGCTTGATACCAGCACCTCTTCGTCGGCCAGCGCTGGAAGGTGCAACGTTGAGCGATGGTCAGCTAAAAGATGGCGGCAAAGGTATTAAGATAGATGAAGTTGTCAAAGGAAGCCCAGCTGCTCAGGCTGGCTTGCAAAAAGACGATGTGATCATTGGCGTCAACCGCGATCGGGTGAACTCGATTGCTGAAATGCGTAAAGTGCTGGCGGCAAAACCGGCCATCATCGCCCTGCAAATTGTACGCGGCAATGAAAGCATCTATCTGCTGATGCGTTAATGTCGTAAACCGGGCATCAGGCTGACGTGTGATGTCCGGTTAACTCGTGGTATGCTGCTGCCGTTCCCTTTTTTAATGACGCCTCCATCATGTTTGTGAAGCTCTTACGTTCCGTTGCGATTGGATTAATTGTCGGCGCTATTCTGCTGGTTGCCATGCCTTCGCTGCGCAGCCTTAACCCGCTTTCCACTCCGCAATTTGACAGTACCGATGAGACGCCTGCCAGCTATAATCTGGCGGTTCGCCGCGCCGCGCCAGCGGTGGTTAACGTTTACAACCGTGGTTTGAACACCAACTCTCACAACCAGCTTGAGATCCGCACCCTGGGATCCGGTGTAATCATGGATCAACGCGGTTATATCATCACCAATAAACACGTCATCAACGACGCCGATCAGATCATCGTCGCCTTACAGGATGGACGTGTATTTGAAGCATTGCTGGTGGGATCTGACTCTCTAACCGATCTGGCGGTACTTAAAATTAATGCCACTGGCGGTTTACCTACCATTCCAATTAATGCACGTCGCGTACCGCACATTGGCGACGTAGTACTGGCGATCGGTAACCCGTACAACCTCGGGCAGACCATTACCCAAGGGATTATTAGTGCCACGGGTCGAATCGGTCTGAACCCGACCGGGCGGCAAAACTTCCTACAAACCGATGCTTCCATTAACCACGGTAACTCTGGCGGCGCGCTGGTGAACTCGCTGGGAGAACTGATGGGCATTAACACGCTGTCGTTTGATAAGAGTAACGATGGCGAAACGCCGGAAGGTATCGGCTTTGCGATTCCTTTCCAGTTAGCAACCAAAATTATGGATAAGCTGATCCGCGATGGTCGCGTGATCCGCGGCTACATTGGTATCGGCGGACGCGAGATCGCACCACTGCACGCGCAGAGCGGTGGTATAGATCAACTGCAAGGGATCGTGGTTAATGAAGTGTCACCTGACGGCCCAGCGGCGAATGCGGGTATTCAGGTCAACGATCTGATTATTTCGGTGGATAACAAACCGGCCATCTCTGCTCTGGAGACGATGGATCAGGTGGCGGAAATTCGCCCTGGTTCGGTGATCCCGGTTGTAGTGATGCGTGATGATAAGCAGTTAACGCTGCAGGTCACCATTCAGGAATATCCGGCAACCAATTAAGTCGAGTGCTCAAAACAAAAACCGGAGTCTGTGCTCCGGTTTTTTATTATTCGCTAATCAATTACTTATTAACGAACTCTTTGCCCAGGGCGATATCTTTCTTGAGCGTATCCAGCATACCTTCCAGCGCGTTCTGTTCAAATGCGCTCAGGGTACCGATAGATTTACGCTCTTCCACGCCGTTTTTACCCAGCAGCAGCGGTTGAGAGAAGAAACGGGCGTACTGACCGTCGCCTTCAACGTAGGCACATTCGACAACGCCTTGTTCGCCCTGCAGTGCACGAACCAGAGACAGACCAAAACGTGCAGCTGCCTGGCCCATAGACAGGGTTGCAGACCCGCCACCGGCTTTCGCTTCAACCACCTCAGTACCCGCGTTCTGGATACGTTTGGTCAGATCAGCCACTTCCTGCTCGGTAAAACTAACGCCAGGAACCTGTGACAGCAGCGGCAGAATGGTAACACCAGAGTGACCGCCAATAACCGGCACTTCAACTTCGCCTGGCTGTTTGCCTTTCAGTTCCGCAACAAAGGTGTTGGAACGAATGATATCCAGCGTGGTAACGCCGAACAGTTTGTTTTTGTCATAAACACCGGCTTTTTTCAGCACTTCAGCAGCAATTGCAACTGTGGTGTTAACCGGGTTAGTGATAATACCAATGCACGCTTTCGGGCAGTTTTTCGCAACTTGCTGTACCAGGTTTTTCACGATGCCGGCGTTAACGTTAAACAGGTCGGAACGATCCATACCCGGTTTACGCGCTACGCCTGCAGAGATAAGAACGACATCTGCGCCTTCCAGCGCCGGAGTCGCATCTTCACCAGAAAAACCTTTGATTTTCACAGCAGTAGGGATATGGCTCAGATCGACGGCCACACCGGGAGTCACTGGAGCGATATCATACAGAGAGAGTTCTGAACCTGAAGGCAGTTGGGTTTTTAACAGTAGTGCAAGCGCCTGGCCAATACCGCCAGCAGCGCCGAGGACTGCGACTTTCATCCTAAACTCCTTATTATATTGATAAACTAAGATATGTTGCTCCGCTGCCGCGACCTTAATCCACAAAATTGCCGTTTACAATGACCACATCTCAAGAATGTGTAGTCACGCAAGTTTAGCGTTTATGCATTTAATTGCCGTAATCAGGAACCTAACTTACGTAATTAACAGTCGCTTATGCATTAGCGCAACATTCCAACAGGTGGTGACAATATACCCTACCGTTCAGCCAAAACAACATCAATTTGATAACAATTAATTTACTTTTAAACAGAATTTGCATGCCGTGACGCAGGCATGTTTCTCAATAACGAAATTTGATAAAATCCCGCTCTTTCATAACATTATTTCAGCCTTCTTCAGGGCTGACTGTTTGCATAAAAATTCATCTGTATGCACAATAATGTTGTATCAACCACCATATCGGGTGACTTATGCGAAGCTCGGCTAAGCAAGAAGAACTAGTTAAAGCATTTAAAGCATTACTTAAAGAAGAGAAATTTAGCTCCCAGGGCGAAATCGTCGCCGCGTTGCAGGAGCAAGGCTTTGACAATATTAATCAGTCTAAAGTCTCGCGGATGTTGACCAAGTTTGGTGCTGTACGTACACGCAATGCCAAAATGGAAATGGTTTACTGCCTGCCAGCTGAACTGGGTGTACCAACCACCTCCAGTCCATTGAAGAATCTGGTGCTGGATATCGACTACAACGATGCAGTTGTCGTGATTCATACCAGCCCTGGCGCGGCGCAGTTAATTGCTCGCCTGCTGGACTCACTGGGCAAAGCAGAAGGTATTCTGGGCACCATCGCTGGCGATGACACCATCTTTACCACCCCTGCTAACGGTTTCACCGTCAAAGACCTGTACGAAGCGATTTTAGAGCTGTTCGACCAGGAGCTTTAATCTCTGCCCCGTCGCTTCTGGCGGCGGGGAAAATGTTGCTTATCCCTCTCATTCCCCTTCTTTCTCCTGCGATACATTTAACGAATAGTGCGTTTTACCGCGACACATCATTCACAAAATGAATACATACGGTAAAAAAAGCACATTATGCAAAATTCATTATCTAATTGAAAATACTATAATTAATAATAAATAACCGTGTTTTTTATACTTTTTTGTTATTAAAATTCACATTTTTAACACTTAGTATCAACTGAAACAGTTAGTGTGGTATTAATTAGTTCAATAATTAGTGTATACTTGATTTTGTGATATGGGTCACGAAACAAAGGCCCAGCTAAAAGATTATGTCGAGGTAAAAATCATGAAAATCAAAACCACTGTAGCTGCATTAAGCGTACTTTCTGTTCTCTCTTTCGGTGCATTCGCTGCCGACTCCATTGATGCTGCACAAGCACAAAATCGTGAAGCAATCGGGACCGTATCCGTAAGTGGTGTGGCGTCTTCGCCAATGGATATACGTGAAATGCTGAACAAAAAAGCGGAAGAGAAAGGCGCAACGGCCTACCAGATTACTGAAGCTCGTAGCGGTGACACCTGGCACGCTACGGCTGAACTGTACAAATAAACCCTCATCGTTTTGTCCGACGATATTGCCCCCGGTTCGTGGGCTTTTTTTTGCGCTAATGACGAACATTAAAACGCAAATGCCCTTCCAGCTCTTCCTCTGCCTCATCAAACAGCAATATTAACGCGCCAAAACGGCGACGCGTTTTCTCTCCCAGATGAACAAATTCAATCTCAAGTGGTAGCGGCAGGACATCGTTCATTAACACATCCCATAGTGAGTCGAGATCGCGTACCTTATCTTTAGCCAGACCAAAGGTTTGGCTAAAGTCACGATAAAAATCCTCCTGACTCTCAATCTCATCAAAATCAAAGGCATAAATATTCATCTGTTGCCACCGTCACGTTTCGCGGCGAGTTCTGCCGTGCATCGCTAAGTATAGCCATGAAAAAACCGACGCTTTTGGCGTCGGTTTTGACTTAACTATCGGTCAACGCATGTTGATACTTATGGAGCATCCCCGCCAGCCGATGAACCGGTTCCGTCACCTGCGGTGGCGCTTGCCAGATGCGTAGCTTTTCCTGGTAGATTTCCAGTTCTTCCAGCAACTGGCCAAAGTACCGACGACGTTTATCATCGCTACGGGCAGATATCACATGGTCTGCTGTGCGGCGCATTTGTCGGTGAAACGCCGATAAATCCTCGTTAACCGGGATCGGCGCATCACGCAGGCGCTGGTGCGCGATAATCATCGTCAGCGCCAGGCGAAATTTCGGCAAATCCCCTGGGAACTTATTCATCAGCAAAAACAGCTGCTGATAAAGTGCCGGGAGGTGGTTCTCTTTACGACGTGCCACATTGGTAGTCATCGCGGAAACAGCGGCAGAAACAAACTGATTAAGCAGTACACGTCCAGTCCTGTCGCGCGATTTATCCCGCACCAGCAAAATAACGGTGAACGCGAGCACACAGCCGACGATTTGTCCTAATGCGCTGTCGAGAAACTGACTGAAATGGAAAGTCATCGGGTTATCCAGCACGATAATATTTATGGTGCTGGCCAGTGCCCCCATCGAGCCCAGTCGCCGTTTCTGTACTTCTATACCGAGGAAGAATCCCAGCACTGCCAGGCTAATACACAGCAGCAACATGCTCTGTTGGGTATTAGGGATAATCACCAAAAAGTAGAGCAGCCCTAACGGCAGCGCGGCCAGCGTCCCATAGATAAAGTCGATCGCCACCATGCGTGGATTCGGCAAACGCATTGCCAGTGACGTCACGACCGCAATCATCACCATTGCACCACTGCCGGAAGTCCAGCCCGTCCACAGCCAGAAAAGCGTGCCCAGAATGCAGGAAAGTGTGGTTCGCCAGAAGTTAACCATTGCATGATGACGTTCGGCTGACTCTACTTTTACTTCCGGTTCGCCTTGCAGGATCTCTTCTTCGGTGGCGTTGATTTTTGTGTTACTGATAACGCCGCGCTTGAGAAGCTGATAACGCGTTGCCGCCGCGACCCAGCTATAAATGGTGACAGGCGTTTCCCGTTCCCCAGTCCAGGCGATAACTCTCCGCAGGCGTTTGAGCTGCTTGTGGACGTCCTGCGCGGTTTCTACCGGCGTGTCAAAAAATTCGCGGAAAGTATCAGTGATCAATTCCGGGCGCGTATTCTGAATAAGATAAGTTTCGCAGGATTGGGTAATCAGCGTCAGCGATAGCGTATTGATCGCTTTTAAACGTCGATTGGCCCGCGCCCAGCGGGAAGATTCCATATTCAGGTTGCTGCGCATGCCTTGTAGTGCCGTGGTGCGTCGCACCAGGTCGCCCCAGGCTTTATCGACAACTTCACCATCGCCATGCTTGATACAGAGTTGCATTAATTGATATTGCGCGACCAGCAAACTTTCCAGCTCTCGATCTACTTCTTGTTTGATCGATCGCGGAGAAAAGAGCAAATCCGCCATAATCGCACACACAATACCGATAACGATCTCGCTACAACGTTCGACGGCAAACTGCGGCGTAAGCAATGGTTCCGGCTGAATGGTGATCACAATGATCAGCGCGGTATAACCGGCCAGCCCCCACGCGTACGAGTTTTCTATTCGTACCAGCGAGGATATCCAGGTACAAAAACCGGCCCAGATACAGCACACCAGAATCATCAATAATGGTGCGCGGATCATCGCAATGATGATCACCAGTCCGGCAATACAGCCAATAAATGTGCCGATGATGCGCAAAAAGCCACGATAGCGAATAGCGCCAGAATACGGTTCACCTCCCGCAGCAAAGGCCGGACCGGCGGCAACAATCGCCGCTGTCAGTACCGCCCAGCGTGGCGTTTCCAGCTGGAAGTGAAAGCCAACAAACAGCGCCAGTACAATGGCGGTCGCCAGTTTTACCGCAAAGCGAATATGTTGGTTAGCAATGGAGAAAATACCCATCGTGATTAACCAAACTCACGCAGGCGATGGGCCATTTTACGGAAGAACGAATCCTGGCTTTCGTCGCGATCTTGTTTGCCAGTGACCACCACTGTAGCAGTGGTGCCCGCAGGCCAGATGTTCTCTTGCTGGTTGTCGAGACGAATACGAACCGGAACACGTTGCGCCAAACGCACCCATTCAAGGTCAGAGTCGATGGTCGCCATCCCTTTGTCGTCACGCGTGCTGCTGGCGTTGGTGACCCCAGCGGCAACACTATCAACAGTCCCTTTCAGCACTTTGTTACTGCCAAGCGGCGTGATCTCTGCACGATACCCCGGACGCACCCCTTCCAGCTTAGTTTCTTCCATATAGGCCAGTACATAGAAGGAGTTCTGTTTCACCAGCGCAACCGCCGTTGATCCTCGAGTAATAAACTCACCGGTATAGACGTTGAGGTTGGTCACCCAGCCATCTGCTGGCGCTCGGATCACCGTGCGTTCAAGATCCAGTTTTGCCAGATCGCGGGTCGCCTGCGCTTTCGCTAACTGATGCAGAACCGTTTGTAGTACGTTGTTAGCCTGGTCGATCTCTTCGCGAGACATCGCCTGCACACCGAGACGGTTACGACGTCCGGCCTCCTGGCGTTTCTCCTGTGCCAGTACCTGATAATAAGCAACATCGGCTTGCGCTTCCTCAAGCGCCTTTTGATAGCGCGGCTGGTCGATGGTGAACAGTATCTGTCCTTTTTTCACCAGCTGGTTATCATGAACATTCACCTGGGTAATGAGTCCAGAAACGTCCGGCGCGATCGCAACGACGTCAGCGCTAAAGCGCGCGTCACGCGTCCAGGGGGATTCGGTGTAATAGACCCAGGCATTAAAAATTGCGATGAAGGCCAGAATGACTAATACGACCGTGATGGCCGTACGGGAGAATTTTCTTATTAGTGTTTTCACTTCAACCTCAAACGAACAGTCGCGATATCAAATAAAACAAGCAGCAATAGAGCGCGGTGTTGAACAACGCCGGATGCCAGACAAAGTCGTAGATACCTGTTGGCACAAGTACCCGGCGCACCAGCCAGAAAATCGCCAGTGATAAAAGCAATTCAAAAAATATCGGTGGGAAGGGCAGCCCAAACACCACGATAACGGGAAACAGACTCATGTTGACCTTGGTTGTATAGAGAGAGCAGGCGTTATTATTTTCAGCATCTGTCGCCGCAGAGAAGGGCATGGAAAGCCGGGCGAGAGCAACATTGCTGTAGATTGATATTTAATATATTAGCGTAACTGTTATGCTGTTATCTATATTATGTGATCTAAATCACTTTTAAGTCAGAGTGAATAATGGAACGACTAAAACGCATGTCGGTGTTTGCCAAAGTAGTTGAATTTGGCTCTTTTACCGCCGCCGCCAGACAGCTACAGATGAGCGTTTCGTCCATCAGTCAGACGGTGTCAAAACTGGAAGATGAGTTGCAGGTAAAGCTGTTAAACCGTAGCACACGCAGCATTGGCCTGACCGAAGCCGGTAGAATTTACTACCAGGGCTGCCGTCGTATGCTTCATGAAGTGCAGGATGTTCATGAGCAACTGTATGCCTTCAATAACACCCCCATCGGGACGCTACGCATTGGCTGTTCTTCAACTATGGCACAAAATGTTCTCGCCGGGCTGACAGCCAAAATGCTGAAAGAATACCCAGGTTTGAGCGCCAATCTGGTTACCGGAATTCCAGCCCCCGACCTGATTGCCGACGGTCTGGATGTGGTGATCCGCGTCGGCGCGTTGCAGGATTCCAGCCTGTTTTCCCGCCGTCTTGGCGCGATGCCAATGGTGGTGTGCGCCGCGAAAAGCTATCTCACACAATACGGCATACCGGAAAAACCCGCCGATTTAAGTAGCCATTCATGGCTTGAATACAGCGTGCGGCCCGACAATGAATTTGAACTGATTGCACCGGAAGGGATCTCGACTCGCCTGATCCCGCAAGGGAGATTTGTGACTAATGATCCGATGACGCTGGTGCGCTGGCTAACGGCGGGTGCCGGGATCGCCTACGTGCCGCTGATGTGGGTGATCAACGAGATCAATCGTGGGGAGCTGGAGATCCTGCTGCCGCGTTATCAGTCAGATCCACGCCCGGTTTATGCGTTATATACCGAAAAAGATAAGCTGCCGCTGAAGGTACAGGTCGTGATCAACTCGCTGACGGATTATTTTGTTGAGGTCGGTAAATTGTTTCAGGAGATGCACGGGCGCGGGAAAGAGAAGTAATTCATATTGTACTGTTACGTTCTACAAACCTGTGCCAACGGGTTCCCCTCACCCTAACCCCAGAGGAGCGAGGGGACCGTTCGTGCACGTAGAAAGATTAATTATCCTTCTGAAAATAATGAAATTATTACGCAGTACCGCCAACAGTCAGGTTATCGACTTTCAACGTTGGCTGGCCCACGCCAACCGGCAAACTTTGCCCTTCTTTACCGCAGACACCCACGCCGTTATCCAGTTTCAGGTCGTTGCCAACCATCGAAATCTGCTGCATGGTTTCGATACCGGAACCAATCAACGTTGCGCCTTTCACCGGCTTCGTTACTTTACCGTTTTCAATCAGATATGCTTCTGAAGTGGAGAAAACGAATTTGCCGGAGGTGATATCCACCTGACCGCCACCAAAGTTCGGTGCATAGATACCGTACTCAACGGATTCAATAATTTCTTGCGGGGTCGATTTACCCGGCAGCATATAGGTGTTGGTCATACGCGGCATGGGCAGATGGGCGTAGGATTCACGGCGACCGTTGCCAGTCGGCGTCATCCCCATCAAACGCGCGTTGAGTTTATCCTGCATGTAGCCTTTCAGAATGCCGTTCTCAATCAGCACGTTGTACTGGCCTGGCGTACCTTCATCATCAATCGCCACCGAACCACGGCGATCGACCATCGTGCCGTCATCAACCACGGTACACAGTTCTGAAGCCACCAGCTCCCCGACCTGTCCACTAAATACTGAAGTGCCACGGCGGTTGAAGTCGCCTTCCAGACCGTGACCTACCGCTTCATGCAACAGCACGCCCGGCCAACCTGCGCCAAGTACTACCGGCATGGTGCCCGCTGGTGCAGCAACGGCAGAAAGATTGACCAGCGCCATACGCACTGCTTCTTTTGCCCATGCATCCGCACGGACTTCGCCGTCAAGATCGGCAAGGAAGAACTCATAACCAAAACGACCGCCGCCGCCACTGGCACCGCGTTCGCGTTTGCCATCTTCTTCGACCAGAACGCTCACGGAAAGACGCACCAGCGGACGGACATCCGCCGCTAGCGTGCCGTCGGTGGCCGCAACCAGAATTAATTCATAGACACCACTGAGGCTGGCAGTCACTTCCTGTACGCGCTTGTCCGCTTCGCGAGCAACCTTATCGACGCGACGCAGGATATCCAGCTTCTCTTCACGGCTCATGCTTTGCAGCGGATCTACCGAGGTATACAACGGGCTATGCTCTACCGCGCCCAGCGTCTGTACTTTGCCATCACCACTATCACGGACGATGGTGCGCGCCGCTTGCGCACTCTGTTCCAGCGCCAGCAGGCTGATTTGGTCAGCGTAAGCAAATCCGGTTTTTTCACCGCTGATTGCACGCACGCCAACGCCCTGATCGATGTTGTAAGAACCATCTTTAATAATGCGGTCTTCTAAAACCCAGGATTCGTGATAGCTCGACTGAAAATAGAGATCGCCATAATCAAGGCGACGTTCGGCCAGTTGACCGAGGATCGCGAACAAGTCCTGATGTTTCAGGCCGTTCGCCGCTAGCAATTGTTCACTTACCAGGTTCAGACTCATCGTTTTTGCTACTCGTTAGTTACTGCAGTAGAGGATTTTTTACGGCTGCCGGATGCGGCGTGAACGCCCTATCCGGCCTACAGTTATGTTCCGGCTCGTTGGCCTTTGGCAACGATTATCATATGAGATTGGGGCAATTACGCGCCCTCGTCAAATCATTGCGCTTTTTCTTTACGCGGTTGGCGCAACACTTCGTTGATTTGCGGATCGTCCAGCGGACCCGAAATGTGATAGCGCAAAATGGAGACTTTGCTCCACAGCGGCCCCAGCACTTTACTGGCGGCAAACACTGCCGCGCCAACAATGGGGTTAACCGCAAAAGCCGCAGCCACGCCCACCGTCGCAGAAATCTCTGGTGCGACAACCGCTTCCATATTCAGGTCGCGGCGTACCAGATTTACCGACCCTTTCATGGCGATATCCGCCTCCAGGCCATCCACCAGCGTGTCGTCGGTGTGCATAACGCCGTCTTTAATCCACGCGGTGCTGCGAATGGAGTCAAAATAGAACCCTTCGCCAAAAGTGTCTCTGAAATCAAAACGCAGCTTACGCATCAGGGCATCTACGCTCAATAAGCGCAGCAATTGCCCGGCATGTCCGGTATTGATTTCGGTAATTTCGCCTTTACCCAGTTGAGTATGAATGATGCCATTCAACGTCGCTTCATCTGGCTGCCAGGGTGCTTTGCGCCAGTGTAAATCGTAATCCACATTAAATGACGACTGGCGTATGGGCGTCGTGACACCAAAAAATTCTGCGGCGGCATCAATTTTCTGCCCACGCAGTTTTCCTTTCAGCGAGGTACGTTCATTCCCCGGATTATTAACCCATTCACCATCGGCAGTAAGCCGCGAGAAACCAGTATCAATCAGTCCATTGGTCAGCGTTAACGTATCGCCAGAAATGGTGATATCACTGTCAATGCGACCGAATTTTTGCCCCCAGAACCAGCACTCTGTGCATCGTATTTGTGCGTCCGGCCAGCCACGGAAGTTAATGCGCTCCGTTGTCGGGAAAGGTGATGACGGCGTTGAATCACCACGAGTTTTCGCCACGCTCGGGTTGTAATAAAGATATTTGATATTCGCCAGCCACGGCGCGTTATTACGCATCGCTAGCGTGGCGTTGATTTCACGCCCTTGCGCCTCAACCAGGGTGCCATTTGCCGTCGGTTGCGAAACAATACTCAGGTTATTCCATTGCTGATTTCCCAGTGACAACATAGGCGTACGTAACGTTATGTGTTGTGGGAAACTCGCTGCACCACCGACACTCTCCGCAGCGCCTTTCTGGAACAGGGCCAGCCACTCGGCACCATTCATCGGCGGCATATTAAGTTCAACGCCACTTTGTTCCGGCAACGGCGGGAGCGTTTTACTGTCTGCCGCCCAAATAGCACGATCGAGCGTCAGCTTTTGACCAAGCAACCAGCGGCTATTGAAATGGTTATCCGCACCAGCCTGTCCGGTTAATTCAAAGCTGTTGAGATTGCCATCAACCTTAACGTTTACCGCTAGTGGTTCACCCGCAGGTTTGGCTAACGGTGAAGGTAAGTGACTACTCACATTATTCAGATCGCCGTTCAGCTCTACGTTATAGGTCGCGCCAGCATGATAAGGCAGATCAATGCCCACTTTACCATCCCACGCCACGCTGCCACTCAATGCTTCGTTCACCGCTTCAGGCAGAACGCCGGTTTTCGCCGGTTGCCAGTTACCGTTGAGATTCACCGCAACCTGGTAGGCTTTTGCCCCTTCTTTGGTGGAAAAATCCACGTTCAACGGCTGATTAAACCAGCTTGCTGTCAGTGGTTCACTTTGCAGATCGCCATTGATAAAGCTGAATTTACCGCTCAAATTTTTCAGGATGCTGTCGAGTGGTTTGATAAACAGACTGTTATTACGCAGCGTCACTTCACCTTTCGCGGTTACCAGTTCGCCGTTCAGCGGGATATCAAGATGTAAGCGAGCATTCACATCGCCGTCGAGCTGGAGTTCTTGCAGGGTCGCACCCAGAGAATCTTTCAGCGGTGTCTCATCAAAGTAAGGGCCAACGGCTTTACCCGGACCTTTAATGTCAGCGTCAATCAGCAGTTTTTCTTTTGAGTAGTCAGGGATCACTGCGGTGAGATTACTCGCGCGCACGCCGCCCAGATTAACGCCATCGGTTTTCATCCATAAACCGTCGTTAATAAAGTCCAGTTCAATATCAAGGTTAGTTAATGCAGGCCAGTCCGGCTGGAAGGCAAACTTCGCGTTGCGCAGCGGCACCAGCACTTCAAACTGACCTTCGTTGTGTTTATAGGGGAAGAGTTGCGGATTGCCACCATAAACCAGCGTCGCGTTATCCGCTTCACCGCCCTGAATCGCACCACTTAAATAATCAACCAGGTCTTTACCCATCAAGTTTTCCGGGAAATAGCGCCAGGCTTGTGAACCATCATCGGTACTGATGCCAGCCAGAATACCCAGCCAGGGTTCATCGTTAGCAGGTTGCAGGTAACGAAAACCGCCGCGCGCATGGACGGCTTTGGCTTTAACGTCAATATTACGCCCATCCAGCTGGAAACCTTTGTCATTGTTCAGCCAGCTTATAGTTGCCTGGCCGTCGGCGATTTCCAGTGGCGCACGGAATACCGTTTCGTAAGGCATCTTTGCCTGCTTCATCGACGCGGTAAGCAAACCATTTTCAACGCTGCCGGAAAGCGTCCCGGAGAAGTGTTCCGCACCCGGTAATAATTTCCATTGCTTCCAGGCCAGATCGCTCCACGATGCCTGAAAACGGGTCTTGTCTGCCGCCTGAAGCGGGATATCCAGCGCCAGAGTGTTAATCTTGCCGCTCGGTTGTGTGGAGCGCCAAACATCACCCAGTGCAGGTGAAAGTTTCGCGGCCAGCGGGCGTATGCCCTCCAGGCCTGCCAGCTCCAGATTACTAGCGCGAATCCGGAGTTCGTCACTGCGTTTATTGTCTTTGCCGCCAACGTCCTGTTCCGGTATCCAGGCCAGCGTCAATGCTCCGCTCGGCCAGGGTTTGCCGTCCATCGTGATCCGTGTATCGGGAATAGAGAACTGCCAGCCCGGATTTTCACGCGTAATATGCGCGGTCAGATTATCCACCGACAGCGTATGCGTTTGCTTCTCGCCCAACCAGCTGGCACCGCCCTGTTTCAGCCAGACGTCACCGCCGGTTACATCGCCTTTGTCGATCGTCATCCAGCCTTCAAGGGAGAACTGTGCCGTTTCCAGAGCAATATTGTCCTGCATCCATTTACCGAGCCACGGCTTCAGGTCGATGTCATCCGCCTGTAGCCAGACGCGACCATTGCTTAACAACCCCTCATCATCGCGCAAATCCATGCGCACCTGCATCACGCCGTGCTGTCCGGTAAGGCTGGAGAGGCTTACCAGGCCTTCCGCACGGTGTCGACGTGGATCGTTCAGCCAGGTGAGTTGTGGGATCGCCAGCTCGGCGCGCTGACCGGATGGCGTCAGAAAACTGACTTCACTGTCGCGGAGATCGAAATGGTCAAATTGACGAAGAAACAGATCGCTGATGTGACTGGCTTCCAGACTGTCATCGCTACCACCGCTGGTGATAGGAGTGTTGGTGCGAAAGCGCAGCTGCCAGAAAGTGAGGTCGCGAAACTGCCAGCGCATATGTAACAGGCTCTGCCAGACATCCAGCGCCAGAGTAACGCGTTTAACCGAAAATTCGCCGCCATCTTTTAGTTCTGCACGGATGTCGTGTGCTTCAAGCGTCGGGCCAAAATTCTGCCAGCTGGCTGAGAGCTGACTGGCTTCTACCGGCATGCCAGTCGCGGATTCTATTTTGTTGAGGATTTCCGGACGCCAGGCGTTAAGATGCGGTAAAGCAATACGCAGGCCGCTAACCAGCAGGGCAGCGATCACAACGAGCGCGGCTCCAGTAAGCAGTAAAATCCCCGGCAATCGCCTCACCCGTCACTCCTTGTCTGCTAAAAATGTGACTCAAAAACCCTTTGCCGGATGGCGGCCCAGCATCTGTTTACATCATTACGACGTCAAACTGCTCCTGGTTATAGAGCGGTTCAATTTGTACTTTAACCTGTTTGCCAACGAAAATTTCCACTTCCGCCAGCGAGTGTGACTCTTCGCCTTTCAAGGCTTCGGCTACTGCCGGAGAAGCATAGACCAGGAAACGGTCGGAGTCGTAAGCATGGTGGACACGAACAATCTCGCGCATGATTTCATAGCATACCGTTTCCACGGTTTTCACCGTTCCGCGACCGTGGCAGGTTGGGCATTCGTTACACAGTACGTGCTCAATGCTTTCGCGGGTGCGTTTACGCGTCATCTCCACCAGCCCCAGCGCCGAAAAACCATTAACGCTGGTTTTCACCCGGTCTTTGCTCAACGCCTGCTCCAGCGAATGCAGCACGCGGCGGCGGTGATCTTCATTATTCATATCGATGAAATCAATAATGATAATCCCGCCCAGATTACGCAACCGTAACTGGCGAGCGATAGCCTGCGTCGCTTCAATATTGGTATTGAAAATAGTGTCGTCCAGATTGCGATGACCGACAAACGCTCCGGTATTGATGTCCACGGTGGTCATCGCTTCGGTCTGGTCGATAATCAGATAACCACCGGATTTCAGTTCTACTTTGCGTTCCAACGCTCGCTGGATTTCGTTTTCGACATCAAAGAGATCGAAAATCGGCTGGCGTCCGGTGTAATGCTCCAGCTTGCTGGTCATCTCGGGAATGTACTCCGAGGTAAACTCCAGCAATGCTTCGTAAGTCAGGCGTGAGTCAACGCGAATGCGGTCCAGTTCGGCGTCGGCAAAATCACGCAGAACACGCTGCGCCAGCGCCAGTTCGCCGTACAGCTGATAACGGGTCTGCGGGCGCTTTTTACGCTCCATAACTTTGGTCCAGACGCGTTTCAGATAAGCGGCATCGGAGGCCAGTTCAGCCTCGCCAACCCCTTCCGCTGCGGTGCGGATGATAAACCCGCCCTGCTCGTCGCAATACTCTGCGACCACTTTTTTCAGACGTTCACGTTCTGATTCGCTTTCAATTCGTTGGGAAACCCCAACGTGAGAAGCCCCTGGCATAAATACCAGATAGCGAGAAGGCAGCGTGATATCGGTGGTCAGGCGCGCACCTTTAGTGCCAAGCGGATCTTTCACCACCTGCACCATCAGATCTTGCCCCTGACGAACCAGTTCCGAGATGTCGCGCACCGTGAATTGCTTTTGTTCTTCACCCGCCACACATTCGGTATGCGGCATGATGTCGGATGCATGAAGAAACGCGGCTTTATCCAGCCCAATATCTACAAAAGCCGCCTGCATACCCGGAAGTACACGACTTACACGACCCTTGTAGATATTGCCTACTATTCCGCGTCGCGCCTCACGTTCAATATGAATTTCCTGCAGAATACCGCCATCAATATACGCCACTCGCGTTTCCGAAGGCGTTACGTTTACTAACAATTCAGCCGTCATGTTTATCCCTTTTCTCACGCAGTGCGTTAAAATTACTTAATAATTCATACGTTTCAACCAGCGGTAAGCCGACTACGGCGTGATAGCTGCCATTTATCTTCCTGACAAAACAGCCACCCAGCCCCTGAATACCGTATGCACCTGCTTTATCTAACGGTTCACCGCTGGCGACATAGCCCGCGATGTCTTCGTCTGTTAACGTTCTGAAAGTCACATCGGTGACCACCAGGCAATCGAGAATGTGCTGGCTGTCGGCCAACGCCACTGCCGTCATCACCTGATGGGTCTGACCCGATAATTTGCGCAACATCTGCGCCGCATGCTCTGCGTCGCGCGGTTTCTCGAGCACTTCTCCGTTCAGGATAACGATAATATCCGCACCCAGCACCGGGAGATCCTGTGCCGTTTGCGCGACACCCGCCTGTGCTTTCTCGCGTGCCAGACGCACAACATACTGCTGCGCGCTCTCCTGCGGCTGACGCTGCTCCTCAATGCCCGTAACAATACGTTCAAAGGTCACGCCAAGTTGCGCAAGTAACTCCTGACGACGCGGAGAACCGGAAGCTAAATACAGAGAAGTCATAGAAACCTTTATTGCACTGCAAACTGCTGACGGACTTTACGCATCAGCAAGAAAATCCACGGCCAGAGCACCCCATTGACTACACTACTCCAGAACACTTCCGGTCTGAAAGAGACGTTAATCACTAAAAACTCTGCCCAGAAAACAATAATATCCACCACCAGCGAAAGCAACATGACGACCAGCGCCTGCTGCCATAATGCGAGGTTGCGGAAAAGCTGGTATTTCAGCGCCACCAGGTAAGCAATGATGCTCATCGCCAATACGCGTACGCCAAGCATCGAGCCGCTGATCAGATCCAGTATGGCACCCATCACAAAACCTGTGCCCACATTTACGCGATGGGGCAAGGCCAGGATCCAATACAACAAGATAAGTAACACCCAGTTTGGCCGGAAAACAATCAGGTTATCCGGCCAGGGCATGATTTGCAGCAACAGCGCAATGAGGAAAGAGAGCCAGATTACCCAGCGTCCCTGGCTACGATAGCTCGCCACTATTGCCCTCCCGGCGCACGCGCAGGCGGTTGAGCACCACTTTGCGGCGGCGTAGCCCTTTGTGGAGAGCGATTAGCAGCGGGCTGTGTCGGCGCAACAGGCGCAGTAGCTGCATTTCCTGTCGCCGGTTGCTGCGGAGTCGGCTGAGCGATCCCCGTTGCCGGTTCAGGTAACTTTGGCCCCATCGCGTCTGGCGAAGGCAATACCTGCGGCATCATCTGCATCAGACGTTCATTAGCAACACGATGCACCTCTTCCGGCGTCATCGGGTTAGCGCCGTTACGATCCGCGCCCCACAGCAGCAGCAGATAACGCAAACGTTGCAGTCCTGCAGTCGGACGCGCCTGGATCACAGTATAAGCGCGCTGGGTATCGAGTTTTACGGAAGAGACAACCGCGACCGGATAGCCTTCCGGGAAACGACCGCCCAGACCGGAGGTCACCAGCACATCACCAACACGAATATCCGTATTCGCTGGCAGATGCTCAAGCTGCAAATCATCCGTACAACCGTTACCGGCTGCAATTACGCGGATATCGTTGCGCAGCACCTGGATTGGCAGCGCGTGGGTCGCATCACAAATCAGCAGCACGCGACTGGTCAGTTTAGCGACGGCCACCACCTGACCAACAACACCTTTGTCGCTGATGACCGGCTGGCCTTCATAAACGCCATTAACGCTACCTTTATCGATAACAACTTGATCGCTATAAGGATCGTTAACCGTGGAGATAACCTGAGTCACCATTTTCTGCTCATCCTGACGCAGCGGGGAACCCAGCAGCTCGCGCAGACGCGCGTTCTCCTGTTTGTATTGTCCAAGCATCAGCAGTTCACTGTTTTTCAGCAACAGTTCCTGACGTAACGCCCGGTTTTCAAGTTCTAGTTGGTCACGCGAGGCCAGCGTCTGCGATATGCCATCCAGCAATTCACGAGGAGCATTGGAAACAAAGTAGAAAGGACTGACGGCGGTATCCATATAAGTACGGATTTGACTGAACGTCCCCAGGCGGCTGTCGGCAATAATAATGCCGAGCGCCACCAGCACCGCCAGAATAAGGCGAATCTGTAGCGACGGGCCACGGCTAAAAATTGGCTTCATAAGTTATGCGTATTCTCGTATCAGACCAGGCAGGGTAAACAGACGCTTCCCCTGCCTGCATCCGATTACTCTTCGCTGAACAGGTCGCCGCCGTGCATGTCGATCATTTCCAGCGCTTTGCCGCCACCGCGCGCCACACAGGTCAGCGGGTCTTCAGCAACAACGACTGGAATGCCGGTTTCTTCCATTAACAAACGGTCAAGGTTACGCAGCAGTGCGCCACCACCGGTGAGCACCATGCCGCGCTCGGAGATGTCGGAAGCCAGTTCCGGCGGGCACTGTTCCAGTGCAACCATTACCGCGCTCACAATACCGGTCAGCGGTTCCTGCAGTGCTTCGAGGATTTCGTTGGAGTTCAGGGTAAAACCGCGTGGAACACCTTCTGCCAGGTTACGGCCACGAACTTCGATTTCACGGACTTCATCGCCCGGGTAAGCCGAACCGATTTCGTGCTTGATACGTTCTGCGGTGGCTTCACCGATCAGAGAACCGTAATTACGACGCACATAGTTGATGATAGCTTCGTCGAAACGATCACCACCAATGCGCACGGAAGAGGAGTAAACCACGCCGTTCAAGGAGATAACAGCAACTTCAGTGGTACCACCACCGATATCAACCACCATAGAACCGGTCGCTTCAGAAACCGGCAGGCCAGCACCAATTGCGGCAGCCATCGGTTCTTCAATCAGGAAGACTTCACGGGCACCAGCGCCCTGCGCGGATTCACGAATTGCGCGGCGTTCAACCTGGGTCGCGCCAACCGGTACACAAACCAGAACGCGCGGGCTTGGACGCATAAAGCTGTTGCTGTGCACTTGTTTGATGAAGTGCTGGAGCATTTTTTCAGTCACGAAGAAGTCGGCGATAACGCCGTCTTTCATTGGGCGAATGGCAGCAATATTGCCCGGCGTACGGCCCAGCATCTGCTTCGCGTCATGACCTACTGCAGCTACGCTTTTCGGTGAACCGGCACGATCCTGACGAATGGCCACCACGGAAGGCTCATTCAATACGATGCCTTGTCCTTTTACATAAATGAGGGTATTCGCAGTACCCAGGTCAATGGACAAGTCATTGGAAAACATGCCACGAAATTTTTTCAACATACTAAGGGATAATCCTGAAAGCTGGGGCGGAAAAGAAAATCCGCTTACTTTACCAACCACACGCAGCAGCGACAAGGCGCAAAAATCATCTGCTACGGTGAAAATTAGTGCAGTTCGTTTCCTTTGTTACAAATCTCTGCCTGAGTCCAGAAAGGCTTAATGCATCAGCAGCATTCCTCGCCTGTTTGCAACCGCGTAAGGTCATTCATCTGCATATGTGCTGCAACAATCTGGCGAGCAGACAAGCACACTCCCATGAGACGCAGCGCGCGTTATTCTACGTGAAAACGGATTAAACGGCAGGTTAAACCGAGTATCTTTGTGAATATTTTTTCACGTTAGTATCAAGTGGCTGTGAGGACGCGAAAAAATCCCCTTGCCCGCCTGTAACACCGCGCTGAATCAGGGTCTGCCACTCGCTTCGCGAACGCACGCCGGTGGCGTAAACGTGGGTGCTGGTCCCGGAGCAGGCTTCCACCAGGCTTTGAACCAGCAGCTGGTTCTCCGTTCGCTTCTCAATGTTCCTGACCAGCCCCGGATGGAGCTTGAGTAACTCAACATTAAGTTCTTTGATCCAACTGGTGCTTACCAGCGTCAAACCAGCCTGGTTGACGGCTACCCGTACCCCTAAAGCATTCACTAAACGAATAACAGGTTGTAAACGACTGATATGTTGACCTACATCGGCCTCTGCAAGTTCAATAATTATGCGTTTTCGTTGTGATTTTTCACATTGCATTAACGTATCGCGCAGCCAACGCTGAAAACGCGGACGAATCAGCGACTCAACGGTAACCTGAATCGCCAGATTTTCCTCTGGCCAGTAACGCAATAGTGGAATAAGACGGCTGATTTGCAGACGGTCATACTCTTCCGATAAGCCAAACTGCAAGACCATCGGCATATACTCCGCCGAGCTAACCTCTTCATTACCATCGAAGATGCGGCACATGAGTTCGCGATGATGAACCTGACCTTCGCGAGTAACCGCCGGTTTTTGATAAAGGCGCGGGCCGCCGCGACTGAGCATTTGCTCGATAAGCGTACGCCAGCGAACATTACCGCGTCCTTTTTCAGGCAACGAGTCATCATAAATAGCCCAGCTATTGCCACCCTGCAATCCCGCATTACGCGTGGCAGACTCTGCATGTTCCATTACCTGCTCGGTATCCTGACCACTACGCCAGGCACAGATACCAATGTGGATCATATCGTCGCGATCGAGCATTTTATTGTTCGGCAAGGTATCGACGGCTTTGATTAACTGACTGGCTATGCTCTCTGCCTCTTTTAACGTCCGGTGCGGTAACAGCGCAGCAAAATCACTGCGGTGGTAACGCGCCAGCAGTGCGCCAGGGTAGCGCATCATAAATGTCGACAGCAGATTCGTCAGAGTGAAGAACTGTTCTTCAACCTGGCTGTGCCCCCAGGTATCGCTCAACATATTGAAATCCGGCAGACGAATCATCATCACGATCCCGTGGGTACCTACTTTCTCCTGATCTTCCAGTAACGTTGCTAACTGATTATCGAAAAAGAGTCGGTTATTGAGGCCGGTTTTCACGTCCTGTGCGGCATAAGAGCGGATCAGCGTATCAAGACGGCTGTGTTGTTCGCGTGCGTTCTGAATTTCACGAAGCAGCGTATCCAGCGCACTGCTGGTTCTGGGCGGCCATTCATAGATGGTTCCCAACACATTAGAGCCACGCTCACCGTTTAAGATACGAGTAGCCCGGGTTTCCAGCAATTCTTGCCCGGCAAGTTGCCGTTGTAACCAGCGTACCGCCAGAAAGAGCATAAGAATGATAAAGCCAATCGCCCCCGTGAGCGGCGCGGTGGTCATCAACGAATGGAAATAGTTGCCCATCGGATCCTGATAAACCAGACGCAACGACATCCCCGGATGCTTTATCAACGGAACGCTCAGTTCACGAAACAGATCGCTGGTGCCAACCGGACGATAACTACCATTTCTGGCCAGGGTATAAACCTGTTTATCACCATGCAGCAGGTCTACACGAACGATATCTGCTGACACCATTAATTCGGTAATTTGTGGCCTTAATGCGCTGAAGTCATTCGACACAAGGTGGGTATCAATCGCCGTCGCCACCGCCTGAACGCGATGACTAAACTTATACTGAATGGCGTTGTAGAAACTTAGCGAACAGCCCAGCAAAGTCACAAAAATTGTTAACCCGGTGAGCAGCGTAACAAAGGCCGAAAATTTCGTCGTTAATCTCATCCTTGTGTTAACTCCGATAGTGAGGAAGCGGGCATACTAGCAAATCAGATTTATCTCGCAATTTATTGCGCTTCATCGGCTTTGCTTTTCCATTAGCGAGTATAGTCTTCAGAAATTATTTTCCAATCCATCATGCACATGAGGACCACTTATGCAGGCGTTACTTTTAGAACAGCAGGACGGCAAAACTCTCGCATCAGTACAGACTCTGGACGAACGTCGCCTGCCGGAGGGCGATGTCACGGTCGATGTTCACTGGTCGAGCCTGAACTATAAAGATGCGCTGGCGATTACCGGTAAGGGAAAAATCATCCGTAATTTTCCGATGATTCCTGGGATCGATTTTGCCGGAACTGTACGCACCAGCGAAGATCCGCGTTTTCATGCCGGTCAGGAGGTGTTACTCACTGGCTGGGGCGTTGGTGAAAACCACTGGGGTGGGCTGGCGGAGCAGGCGCGAGTGAAAGGTGACTGGCTGGTTGCCATGCCGCAAGGGCTGGACGCGCGTAAAGCAATGATTATCGGTACTGCCGGTTTTACCGCCATGCTGTGTGTGATGGCGCTGGAAGATGCCGGTGTTCGCCCGCAGGACGGTGAGATTGTCGTGACGGGTGCCAGTGGTGGCGTCGGCAGTACCGCCGTGGCGCTGCTGCATAAGTTGGGTTATCAGGTCGTTGCCGTTTCCGGTCGCGAAAGTACCCATGAATATCTGAAAAGTTTAGGTGCCAGCGGTATTCTCCCTCGTGATGAGTTTGCCGAATCCCGTCCTCTGGAAAAACAAGTCTGGGCTGGGGCAATTGACACTGTTGGCGACAAAGTGCTGGCAAAAGTGCTGGCGCAAATGAATTACGGCGGCTGCGTGGCGGCCTGTGGTCTGGCGGGTGGTTTTACTCTGCCAACCACGGTCATGCCATTTATTCTGCGTAATGTCCGTTTGCAAGGGGTGGATTCAGTAATGACGCCACCAGAACGCCGCGCACAAGCCTGGCAGCGACTGGTCGCCGATTTACCGGAATCATTCTATACCCAGGCGGCAAAAGAGATATCTCTGTCAGAGGCACCGAACTTTGCCGAGGCCATCATTAATAACCAGATCCAGGGTCGCACGCTGGTGAAGGTTAACTAACCATTTAGCAAGGAATAATAAGAGAGGGAACTCATTTTGACATCATTATTCAATCGGTTAACGGGAAAAGCGGTTAGCCGGACAGCTTTCGTCGAACACCTTGGTCAGGAAGTTGTACAACATCATCCAAACTGGAAAGTCATGATTTCGACTGACCACAAATTGATGCGCATTGATACTCCTCTAAACAGCCATTATTGATACGCCTCCGTCGCCTGTTAGGTTTATGGTGCTTTGCCTGGGCGACACTACGCTTAACCTGTTACTGATTTCTGGTACCATGGGGTGAATAATCTGATTTTATTTGACTACAAATTAACCACTCGAACCTATTTAATGCTGAGAATTGTCAGTTGGTTGATTTTGCGTGCTTTAGCATTCACATCTATCCAGACGATGCAGTGAAAATTGGGTAATCCCCAGCAACCGCTGCGTAATGTCGTCTATCTTGTCGCGATCCTGGCATCCCTACATTATTTGTGGTCTGTGAAGATTATCTCATTGCAGCCCCTCATCTTCGCAGGGCTGGCTTTTCAGCTTTTCACCTTACGTTATAAGAAGTTCCGTCGATGATGGCGCTAATTTCGTGAATTGTGCGGCTTGTTGCAAATTACACGGTGTTGAAGGTTATTTACATGTTAGCTGTTGATTATATTCCCTGATAAGACCAGTATTTAGCTGCCAATTGCTACGAAATCGTTATAATGTGCGACCTCGTCCTCCCTGACGCAGTTTTTGCGCTGCGGAAAAGGTGACATTGGCGCAACGAAGGTATATTTTGTTTTTTGCCGGAGGATAGCAGCAGATCGCTGCACAATGTCCGTCAAGTCTAACATTGACACTCTGGGGCAAAATAGACCGGCGTCCCGGCCTGCTGGAATTTATCGCTATGCATACAGCTGTCGGGGCATACGCTTTACAGACGGCGGTGAAACGCCTGTCACAATCACACTAAACAAAGAGTACGGAACCCACTCATGGATATTCGTAAGATTAAAAAACTGATCGAGCTGGTTGAAGAATCAGGCATCTCCGAACTGGAAATTTCTGAAGGCGAAGAGTCAGTACGCATTAGCCGTGCAGCTCCTGCCGCAAGTTTCCCTGTGATGCAACAAGCTTACGCTGCACCAATGATGCAGCAGCCAGCTCAATCTAACGCAGCCGCTCCGGCGACCGTTCCTTCCATGGAAGCGCCAGCAGCAGCGGAAATCAGTGGTCACATCGTACGTTCCCCGATGGTTGGTACTTTCTACCGCACCCCAAGCCCGGACGCAAAAGCGTTCATCGAAGTGGGTCAGAAAGTCAACGTGGGCGATACCCTGTGCATCGTTGAAGCCATGAAAATGATGAACCAGATCGAAGCGGACAAATCCGGTACCGTGAAAGCAATTCTGGTCGAAAGTGGACAACCGGTAGAATTTGACGAGCCGCTGGTCGTCATCGAGTAACGAGGCGAACATGCTGGATAAAATTGTTATTGCCAACCGCGGCGAGATTGCATTGCGTATTCTTCGTGCCTGTAAAGAACTGGGCATCAAGACTGTCGCTGTGCACTCCAGCACGGATCGCGATCTAAAACACGTATTACTGGCAGATGAAACGGTCTGTATTGGCCCTGCTCCGTCAGTAAAAAGTTATCTGAACATCCCGGCAATCATCAGCGCCGCTGAAATCACCGGCGCAGTAGCAATCCATCCGGGTTACGGCTTCCTCTCCGAGAACGCCAACTTTGCCGAGCAGGTTGAACGCTCCGGCTTTATCTTCATCGGCCCGAAAGCAGAAACCATTCGCCTGATGGGCGACAAAGTATCCGCAATCGCGGCGATGAAAAAAGCGGGCGTTCCTTGCGTACCTGGTTCTGACGGCCCGCTGGGCGACGATATGGATAAAAACCGCGCCATTGCTAAACGCATTGGTTATCCGGTGATTATCAAAGCCTCCGGCGGCGGCGGCGGTCGCGGTATGCGCGTAGTGCGCGGCGACGCTGAACTGGCACAATCCATCTCCATGACCCGTGCGGAAGCGAAAGCTGCTTTCAGCAACGATATGGTTTACATGGAGAAATACCTGGAGAATCCTCGCCACGTCGAGATTCAGGTACTGGCTGACGGTCAGGGCAACGCTATCTATCTGGCGGAACGTGACTGCTCCATGCAGCGCCGCCACCAGAAAGTGGTCGAAGAAGCACCAGCACCGGGCATTACCCCGGAACTGCGTCGCTACATCGGCGAACGTTGCGCTAAAGCGTGTGTTGATATCGGCTATCGCGGTGCAGGTACTTTCGAGTTCCTGTTCGAAAACGGCGAGTTCTATTTCATCGAAATGAACACCCGTATTCAGGTAGAACACCCGGTTACAGAAATGATCACCGGCGTTGACCTGATCAAAGAACAGCTGCGTATCGCTGCCGGTCAACCGCTGTCGATCAAGCAAGAAGAAGTTCACGTTCGCGGCCATGCGGTGGAATGTCGTATCAACGCCGAAGATCCGAACACCTTCCTGCCAAGCCCAGGCAAAATCACCCGTTTCCACGCACCTGGCGGTTTTGGCGTACGTTGGGAGTCTCATATCTACGCGGGCTACACCGTACCGCCGTACTATGACTCAATGATCGGTAAGCTGATTTGCTACGGTGAAAACCGTGACGTGGCGATTGCCCGCATGAAGAATGCGCTGCAGGAGCTGATCATCGACGGTATCAAAACCAACGTTGATCTGCAGATCCGCATCATGAATGACGAGAACTTCCAGCATGGTGGCACTAACATCCACTATCTGGAGAAAAAACTCGGTCTTCAGGAAAAATAAGACTGCAAAAGCGTCAAAAGGCCGGATTTTCCGGCCTTTTTTATTACTGGGGATCGACAACCCCCATAAGGTACAATCCTCGCTTTCTTCACCCATCAGGGACAAAAAATGGACACTCGTTTTGTTCAGGCCCATAAAGAGGCCCGCTGGGCGCTGGGGCTGACCCTTTTGTATCTGGCAGTTTGGTTAGTAGACGCTTACTTACCTGGCGTTGCCCCCGGTTTTACCGGCTTTCCGCGCTGGTTTGAGATGGCCTGCATCCTGACGCCGCTACTGTTTATTGGACTGTGCTGGGCGATGGTGAAATTTATCTATCGCGATATCCCACTGGAGGATGACGATGCAGCTTGAAGTAATTCTACCGCTGGTCGCCTATCTGGTGGTGGTGTTCGGTATCTCGGTTTATGCGATGCGTAAACGGAGCACCGGCACCTTCCTTAATGAGTATTTCCTCGGCAGCCGCTCTATGGGCGGTATTGTGCTGGCGATGACTCTCACCGCGACCTATATCAGTGCCAGTTCGTTTATCGGCGGGCCAGGAGCTGCTTATAAATACGGGCTGGGCTGGGTATTGCTGGCGATGATTCAGCTTCCTGCTGTCTGGCTTTCACTCGGTATTCTCGGCAAGAAGTTTGCGATTCTTGCGCGCCGCTACAATGCAGTGACGCTGAACGATATGCTGTTTGCCCGCTACCAGAGTCGTCTTCTGGTGTGGCTGGCGAGTTTGAGTTTGCTGGTTGCGTTCGTTGGTGCGATGACCGTGCAGTTTATCGGCGGTGCGCGCCTGCTGGAAACCGCGGCGGGTATTCCTTATGAAACCGGGCTGCTGATTTTTGGTATCAGCATTGCGTTATATACCGCCTTTGGTGGCTTTCGCGCCAGCGTGCTGAACGACACCATGCAAGGGCTTGTGATGCTGATTGGCACCGTTGTGCTGCTTATTGGCGTGGTACATGCCGCTGGCGGCTTAAGCAACGCAGTACAGACCTTGCAAACCATCGATCCGCAACTGGTTACGCCACAAGGCGCTGACGATATTCTGTCGCCTGCCTTTATGACGTCGTTCTGGGTACTGGTGTGCTTTGGCGTGATTGGCCTGCCGCATACTGCGGTGCGCTGTATCTCTTATAAAGACAGCAAAGCAGTACACCGGGGGATCATCATCGGTACGATTATAGTCGCAATCCTGATGTTCGGTATGCACCTGGCCGGAGCGTTAGGTCGTGCAGTGATCCCCGATCTCACCGTACCAGATCTGGTGATCCCGACGTTAATGGTAAAAGTGCTGCCACCTTTTGCTGCCGGGATCTTTCTGGCTGCACCTATGGCTGCGATCATGTCGACAATTAACGCCCAACTGCTGCAAAGTTCCGCTACGATCATTAAAGATCTCTATCTGAATATCCGTCCGGATCAAATGCAAAACGAGACGCGTCTGAAGCGGATGTCGGCGGTAATTACGTTAGTTCTCGGCGCGTTGCTGCTGCTTGCCGCCTGGAAGCCGCCAGAAATGATCATCTGGCTGAATTTGCTGGCCTTCGGTGGGCTGGAAGCCGTTTTCCTGTGGCCGCTGGTGCTGGGTCTTTACTGGGAACGCGCCAACGCCAAAGGCGCGCTAAGTGCGATGATCGTTGGCGGCGTGCTGTATGCCGTACTCGCGACGCTGAATATTCAGTACCTGGGCTTCCACCCTATCGTGCCCTCGTTACTACTAAGTTTGCTGGCTTTCCTGGTCGGAAACCGTTTCGGTACATCCGTCCCGCAAGCTACCGTTTTGACTACTGATAAATAAAGAGTTTTGCCATGCCTTGGATCCAACTGAAACTGAACACCACCGGCGCGAACGCGGAAGATCTTAGCGATGCGCTGATGGAAGCGGGTGCCGTTTCTATCACTTTTCAGGATACCCACGATACGCCAGTATTTGAGCCGCTGCCGGGCGAAACGCGCCTGTGGGGCGACACCGATGTGATTGGTCTGTTCGACGCTGAAACCGATATGAACGACGTGGTGGCGATTCTGGAAAACCATCCGCTGCTCGGCGCAGGCTTCGCGCATAAAATCGAACAACTAGAAGATAAAGACTGGGAGCGCGAATGGATGGATAATTTCCACCCGATGCGCTTTGGTGAACGACTGTGGATCTGCCCTAGCTGGCGTGATGTGCCGGACGAAAACGCCGTCAACGTGATGTTAGATCCAGGGCTGGCGTTTGGTACGGGTACCCATCCAACCACCTCTCTGTGCCTGCAATGGCTCGACAGCCTCGATTTAACCGGTAAAACAGTCATCGACTTTGGCTGTGGTTCCGGCATTCTGGCGATCGCGGCGCTGAAACTGGGTGCAGCAAAAGCCATTGGTATTGATATCGATCCGCAGGCGATTCAGGCCAGCCGCGATAACGCCGAACGTAATGGCGTTTCTGACCGTCTGGAACTCTACTTACCGAAAGATCAGCCAGAAGAAATGAAAGCCGACGTGGTGGTCGCTAACATCCTTGCAGGCCCATTACGTGAACTGGCACCGTTAATCAGCGTCCTGCCAGTTTCAGGCGGTTTGCTGGGCCTTTCCGGTATTCTGGCAAGCCAGGCAGAGAGCGTTTGTGAAGCTTATGCCGATAGCTTCGCACTGGACCCGGTCGTGGAAAAAGAAGAGTGGTGCCGTATTACCGGTCGTAAGAATTGACCTTCGCATCGCCGTAGGGTGACGCGGGGCGAAGTGCGAGCAAGCTCACAAAAGGCACGTAAATTTGCCGATTATTTACGCAAATTTGCGTGCCAAAATTTTCATTCATAAAGAAAAATTGAGAACTTACTCAAATTTCTTTGAGTGTAAATTTTAGTCACTATTTTCTAATATGATGATTTTTATGAGTAATTATCGCACCACGCTCATTTTAAATGCAATTCTTTGATCCATCTCAGAGGATTGGTCAAAGTTTGGCCTTTCATCTCGTGCAAAAAATGCGTAATATACGCCGCCTTGCAGTCACAGTATGGTCATTTCTTAACTCATGCGCATCGGACAATATCAGCTCAGAAATCGCCTGATCGCAGCGCCCATGGCTGGCATTACAGACAGACCTTTTCGGACGTTGTGCTACGAGATGGGAGCCGGATTGACAGTATCCGAGATGATGTCTTCTAACCCACAGGTTTGGGAAAGCGACAAATCTCGTTTACGGATGGTGCACATTGATGAACCCGGTATTCGCACCGTGCAAATTGCTGGTAGCGCTCCGAAAGAAATGGCAGATGCAGCACGTATTAACGTGGAAAGCGGTGCCCAGATTATTGATATCAATATGGGTTGCCCGGCTAAAAAAGTGAATCGCAAGCTCGCAGGTTCAGCCCTCTTGCAGTACCCGGATGTCGTTAAATCGATCCTTACCGAGGTCGTCAATGCAGTGGACGTTCCTGTTACCCTGAAGATTCGCACCGGCTGGGCACCGGAACACCGTAACTGCGAAGAGATTGCCCAACTGGCTGAAGACTGTGGCATTCAGGCTCTGACCATTCATGGCCGTACACGCGCCTGTTTGTTCAATGGAGAAGCTGAGTACGACAGTATTCGGGCAGTTAAGCAGAAAGTTTCCATTCCGGTTATCGCGAATGGCGACATTACTGACCCGCTTAAAGCCAGAGCTGTGCTCGACTATACAGGGGCGGATGCCCTGATGATAGGCCGCGCAGCTCAGGGAAGACCCTGGATCTTTCGGGAAATCCAGCATTATCTGGACACTGGGGAGTTGCTGCCCCCACTGCCTTTGGCAGAGGTTAAGCGCTTGCTTTGCGCGCACGTTCGGGAACTGCATGACTTTTATGGTCCGGCAAAAGGGTACCGAATTGCACGTAAACACGTTTCCTGGTATCTCCAGGAACACGCTCCAAATGACCAGTTTCGGCGCACATTCAACGCCATTGAGGATGCCAGCGAACAGCTGGAGGCGTTGGAGGCATACTTCGAAAATTTTGCGTAAACAGAAATAAAGAGCTGACAGAACTATGTTCGAACAACGCGTAAATTCTGACGTACTGACCGTTTCTACCGTTAACTCTCAGGATCAGGTAACCCAAAAACCCCTGCGTGACTCGGTTAAACAGGCACTGAAGAACTATTTTGCTCAACTGAATGGTCAGGATGTGAATGACCTCTATGAGCTGGTACTGGCTGAAGTAGAACAGCCCCTGTTGGACATGGTGATGCAATACACCCGTGGTAACCAGACCCGTGCTGCGCTGATGATGGGCATCAACCGTGGTACGCTGCGTAAAAAATTGAAAAAATACGGCATGAACTAATTCAGGTTAGCTAAATGCTTGATTAAAAAGGCGCTACTCGGCATGGGGAAGCGCCTTTTTTATAGGTGTCACAAAGGGAGTGACCATGAGAACAGGATGTGAACCGACCCGGTTTGGTAATGAAGCTAAGACCATTATTCACGGTGATGCCTTTGCCGAACTTAAAAAGCTACCTACTGAAAGCGTCGATCTGCTCTTTGCCGACCCACCGTATAACATCGGTAAAAATTTTGATGGTCTGATCGAAGCCTGGAAAGAAGATCTGTTTATCGACTGGCTGTTTGAAGTGATTGCAGAGTGCCACCGCGTTCTGAAAAAGCAGGGCAGCATGTACATTATGAACAGTACGGAAAACATGCCCTTTATCGATCTCCAGTGCCGCAAGCTTTTTACCATCAAAAGTCGCATCGTCTGGTCATATGACAGTTCTGGAGTACAGGCGAAAAAACACTACGGCTCCATGTACGAACCCATCCTGATGATGGTGAAAGACGCAAAGAACTACACATTCAACGGTGATGCTATTCTGGTAGAAGCCAAAACCGGATCGCAGCGCGCGTTGATCGATTATCGCAAAAATCCTCCACAGCCATACAATCATCAAAAAGTACCGGGTAACGTCTGGGATTTTCCGCGCGTGCGTTATTTGATGGATGAATATGAGAACCACCCGACGCAAAAACCGAAAGCCTTACTGAAACGCATTATTCTCGCCTCTTCCAACCCAGGCGATATCGTTCTCGACCCGTTTGCCGGTAGCTTTACTACCGGTGCCGTAGCCATCGCCAGCGGACGAAAATTCATTGGTATTGAGATCAACAGCGAGTACATCAAAATGGGGCTTCGACGGCTGGATGTCGCGTCGCATTACTCCGCGGAAGAACTGGCGAAAGTGAAAAAAAGAAAGACCGGCAACCTGTCAAAACGAAGCCGGTTAAGCGAAGTTGACCCCGATCTCATTGCAAAGTAAAGGAAGTGTAAGCCTAGTTTTCAGATTATTCATTTCGTGTATATTTCCTGCCAGACTTGGTTAAACATGCACAGGCTCAGGTAATGATTCGCAAGTATTGGTGGCTCGTCGTTTTCGCTGTCTTCGTTTTTCTGTTTGATACTTTACTGATGCAGTGGATTGAACTGCTGACAACAGAAACAGACAAATGCCGTAATATGAACTCAGTTAATCCACTAAAACTGGTTAACTGTGACGAACTGAATTTTCAGGACAGAATGTGGGTAATGACTCCAACTTACTGATAGTGTTTTATGTTCAGATAATGCCCGATGACCTTGTCATGCAGCTCCACCGA
>NZ_JBDYCV010000035.1:0-36769 GCF_040495915.1 Shigella sp. FJ200513
TGCCGAACTCAGAAGTGAAACGCCGTAGCGCCGATGGTAGTGTGGGGTCTCCCCATGCGAGAGTAGGGAACTGCCAGGCATCAAATTAAGCAGTAAGCCGGTCGTAAAACCGGTGGTTGTAAAAGAATTCGGTGGAGCGGTAGTTCAGTCGGTTAGAATACCTGCCTGTCACGCAGGGGGTCGCGGGTTCGAGTCCCGTCCGTTCCGCCACCCTAATTAGGGGCGTAGTTCAATTGGTAGAGCACCGGTCTCCAAAACCGGGTGTTGGGAGTTCGAGTCTCTCCGCCCCTGCCAGAAATCATCCTTAGCGAAAGCTAAGGATTTTTTTTATCTGAAATAATCCTCTCCGAAGTAAATCCTTCTACCGGCATCCTTGCCAGCCATTCAGATTAATACACTTCATCCAGCACGTTAATTTTCAAAAGATCGCGAATCAACGCATTTTTATCGCTATTTTGCAGCCATATGGCATAAAGCGGCCGTGAAAGTGTTGTGCTATCGACAACGGTATGCAGGCCGCCTTTTTTACGCGCCCAGCTGACGGGTAGCCAGGTGCAACCATTAAGCATCGCAATCTGTTGCTGTGCCAGTTCAGCAGAACTGGTTGTCAGAATGGGAACTTCGTCAGCACCGATCAAACCTGCCTCATGCTGTTGAAAATCTGGCCCCCACTCCAGTCGCAGATAGTTAAGATCTCCCTTTAGTTTAGAAGGGGCACTGGTATAAAGCGCTAAAGTGAAATACCCCAGCAACTGACTACTAAATTCGTCCATTTTGGGCGCTTCAGTGGTAATAAGAAGATCAAGCTGGCGTTCATGCAGCTGTTTTACCAGAGACTGCCGTTGGGCAATTCGCGCTTCGAACTGTAAGCCTGTATGGGCATCCTGATTTTGATACAAGCGTCCCAACCACTGATTAAGCATACATTCCCACAACGAGGCGCTGGCACCGATAGAAAACTCGTTATGTCGTGAGGTATGCGCCACCTCCTTGCGGGCGGCCTGCCAGGTGCTCATGAGCGTTTCTGCATAAGGCAGTAGTTTTTCACCGGCAGCGGTTAAACGGATATTGTTTCTGTGGCGGGTGAAAAGGTTCACACCCAGTTGATTTTCCAGTTGTCTGATTCGAAAGCTCACTGCTGACTGGGTCAGATAGAGCGATTCAGCCGCTCGACCAAAGTGACGCGTTCGGCTAACTTCCAGGAAAGTTTTTAACAATTCCGTATCCACAGTGCTCTCCGCAAAATTATTTGTCGTTATGATTTAAATGTTTTGTTTTACACTCTGTCAAGCGTAACTAATACTCCGCGCCATAACTAGCTCGGTCAAAGAATTAGGAGCGTGCAGGATGGCGGAAAGCTTTACGACGACTAATCGATATTTCGACAATAAACATTATCCACGTGGATTCTCTCGTCATGGTGATTTCACCATCAAAGAGGCACAACTGCTTGAGCGTCATGGTTATGCCTTCAATGAGTTGGATCTTGGCAAACGCGAGCCGGTTACCGAGGAAGAGAAACTCTTCGTAGCAGTATGCCGTGGCGAACGTGAGCCAGTGACAGAAGCAGAACGCGTGTGGTCCAAGTATATGACGCGTATTAAGCGTCCAAAACGTTTTCACACCCTTTCCGGCGGTAAACCGCAGGTTGAAGGTGCTGAAGACTACACCGATTCTGACGATTAATAAAAAGGGCGAAATGCCCTTTTTTTATGTCAGTAGTTTTTGCAGATGGATGAGCAAACGGTCAATCGCACGATAGCTAACTGCCTCCTGCAAATGCTGACGTGTGATAATGTCAGACTGATCAATATCAGCAATGGTTCGTGCAACTTTCAGTAACCGCTGCCAGGCACGAATCGATAACCCCAGATGGATCAGCGTTTCTTCCAACCACATCGCATCTTCGCTCTCAAGTTTGCAGAATTGGCGTATTTCCGGACTATCCAGCCAGGCATTCAGTTTATTCTGCCGCTTAAATTGGCGCTCTCTGGCGGCCATTACGCGTTGTTTAACGGTGGCGCTGCTTTCTCCCGGCACTACCGTTTTACTCAAAATGCCGGGGGGTGGTAATGGGATCTCCAGTGAGATAACGTAATGTCTGTTCTGGCGTGCAGCGGTTATGGTTTCCCTGATAATGTCCGGTAGGGCTGGGATTCATCGCCGCAACAAGCTGGAAACGGGCTGGATAGGTTATTTTTGCTCGTGTGCGTGAAAGATGGATCTGCCCGGATTCAATCGGCTCTCGCAAGGCATCCAGTGTACGCCGTTCAAATTCAGGTAGCTCATCAAGAAAAAGCACGCCGTTATGCGCCAACGAAATTTCACCTGGCCCTGGAATTGCACCACCGCCCACCATCGCAGTTAACGACGCACTGTGATGAGGTGAGCGGAACGGGCGCTGCCGCCATTGTTTTTGTACTGATTCAGCATTTACCAGACTTAATATCGCAGCGCTCTCCAGTGCCTCTTCATTGCTTAAATCTGGCAACAGGCCATTAATACGGCTGGCGAGCATTGTTTTACCTGTTCCCGGCGGCCCAATCAGTAAAAGGTTGTGCCCACCAGCGGCGGTAATTTCCAGTCCTCGTTTTCCTTGCTCCTGACCGACAACATCACTGAGATCATGTTGTAGCGCCCGGGATACTGCATCAGTTGGTTTCGGGCGTTCGAGAGTGTTCTTACCTTCCAGAAACGCACAGACAGCCTGCAGATGATCGGCTATCAGGCATCCTTCACCGTTAATTAGCCCCACTTCATCTTCGTTATCTTTCGCGACGATAATTTTTCTGCCCGACTTAATAGCTTCAGTTGCACTGGAGATTGCACCGGGAACGCCACGCAGAGCGCCTGTAAGCGCTAGTTCTCCGACTAATTCATATTCATCTAACTTATTGGCTGTAAGCTGTTCTGAGGCCGCCAGCAACGCAATGGCGATAGGTAAATCATATCGTCCCCCTTCTTTTGGCAGATCGGCTGGAGCAAGGTTGATGGTGATTTTTTTCGCCGGATATTCATATCCGCTATTGATAATGGCGCTGCGCACGCGATCGCGAGCTTCTTTCACCGTTGTTTCTGTTAAGCCCACCATCGTTAAGCCGGGTAGACCTTTACTGATATGTACCTCAACAGTGATTGGGGGCGCATTTACTTCCAGGGCTGCGCGGGTATGAACAATTGACAGTGACATAAACCCTCCTTGAGTCACCATTATGTGCATAAGATATCGCTGCTGTAGCCCGCTAATTCGTGAATTTTAGTGGCTGATTCCTGTTTATTTGTGCAAGTGAAGTTGAGTTGTTCTGGCGGTGGAATGATGCTCGCAAAAATGCAGCGGACAAAGGATGAACTACGAGGAAGGGAACAACATTTATACTGAAATTGAATTTTTTCACTCACTATTTTCTTTTTAAAAAACAACAATTTCTATTGAAATTATTAAAGCCATCATAAAAATAGGCCCAAAAATATCTTGTGCTATTCGCAAAATCTATGGTAACTCTTTAGGCATTCCTTCGAACAAGATGCAAGAAAAGACAAAATGACAGCCCTTCTACGAGTGATTAGCCTGGTCGTGATTAGCGTGGTGGTGATTATTATCCCACCGTGCGGGGCTGCACTTGGACGAGGAAAGGCTTAGAGATCAAGCCTTAACGAACTAAGACCCCCGCACCGAAAGGTCCGGGGGTTTTTTTGACCTTAAAAACATAACCGAGGAGCAGACAATGAATAACAGCACAAAATTCTGTTTCTCAAGATTCAGGACGGGGAACTAACTATGAATGGCGCACAGTGGGTGGTACATGCGTTGCGGGCACAGGGTGTGAACACCGTTTTCGGTTATCCGGGTGGCGCAATTATGCCGGTTTACGATGCATTGTATGACGGCGGCGTGGAGCACTTGCTGTGCCGACATGAGCAGGGTGCGGCAATGGCGGCTATCGGTTATGCCCGTGCTACCGGTAAAACTGGCGTATGTATCGCCACGTCTGGTCCGGGCGCAACCAACCTGATAACCGGGCTTGCGGACGCACTGTTAGATTCCATCCCTGTCGTTGCCATCACTGGTCAGGTGTCCGCACCGTTTATCGGCACCGACGCATTTCAGGAAGTGGATGTCCTGGGATTGTCGTTAGCCTGTACCAAGCACAGCTTTCTGGTGCAGTCTCTGGAAGAGTTGCCGCGCATCATGGCTGAAGCATTCGACGTTGCCAGCTCAGGTCGTCCTGGTCCGGTTCTGGTCGATATCCCAAAAGATATCCAGTTAGCCAGCGGCGATCTGGAACCGTGGTTCACCACCGTTGAAAACGAAGTGACTTTCCCACATGCCGAAGTCGAGCAAGCGCGCCAGATGCTGGCAAAAGCGCAAAAACCGATGCTGTACGTTGGCGGTGGCGTGGGGATGGCGCAGGCAGTTCCGGCTTTGCGTGAATTTCTCGCTGCCACAAAAATGCCTGCCACCTGTACGCTGAAAGGGCTGGGCGCAGTAGAAGCAGATTATCCGTACTATCTGGGCATGCTGGGGATGCACGGAACCAAAGCGGCAAACTTCGCGGTGCAGGAGTGTGACCTGCTGATCGCCGTGGGTGCACGTTTTGATGACCGGGTGACCGGCAAACTGAACACCTTCGCACCACACGCCAGTGTTATCCATATGGATATCGACCCGGCAGAAATGAACAAGCTGCGTCAGGCACATGTGGCATTACAAGGTGATTTAAATGCTCTGTTACCAGCATTACAGCAGCCGTTAAATATCAATGACTGGCAGCAACACTGCGCGCAGCTGCGTGATGAACATTCCTGGCGTTACGACCATCCCGGTGACGCTATCTACGCTCCGTTGTTGTTAAAACAACTGTCGGATCGTAAACCTGCGGATTGCGTCGTGACCACAGATGTGGGGCAGCACCAGATGTGGGCTGCGCAGCACATCGCCCACACTCGCCCGGAAAATTTCATCACCTCCAGCGGCTTAGGTACCATGGGTTTTGGTTTACCGGCGGCAGTTGGCGCACAAGTCGCGCGACCGAACGATACCGTTGTCTGTATCTCCGGTGACGGCTCTTTCATGATGAATGTGCAAGAGCTGGGCACCGTAAAACGCAAGCAGTTACCGTTGAAAATCGTCTTACTCGATAACCAACGGTTAGGGATGGTTCGACAATGGCAGCAACTGTTTTTTCAGGAACGATACAGCGAAACCACCCTTACCGATAACCCCGATTTCCTCATGTTAGCCAGCGCCTTCGGCATCCCTGGCCAACACATCACCCGTAAAGACCAGGTTGAAGCGGCACTCGACACCATGCTGAACAGTGATGGGCCATACCTGCTTCATGTCTCAATCGACGAACTTGAGAACGTCTGGCCGCTGGTGCCGCCAGGTGCCAGTAATTCAGAAATGTTGGAGAAATTATCATGATGCAACATCAGGTCAATGTATCGGCTCGCTTCAATCCGGAAACCTTAGAACGTGTTTTACGCGTGGTGCGTCATCGTGGTTTCCACGTCTGCTCAATGAATATGGCTGCCGCCAGCGATGCACAAAATATAAATATCGAATTGACCGTTGCCAGCCCACGGTCGGTCGACTTACTGTTTAGTCAGTTAAATAAACTGGTGGACGTCGCACACGTTGCCATCTGCCAGAGCACAACCACATCACAACAAATCCGCGCCTGAGCGCAAAAGGAATATAAAAATGACCACGAAGAAAGCTGATTACATTTGGTTCAATGGGGAGATGGTTCGCTGGGAAGACGCGAAGGTGCATGTGATGTCGCACGCGCTGCACTATGGCACCTCGGTTTTTGAAGGCATCCGTTGCTACGACTCACACAAAGGACCGGTTGTATTCCGCCATCGTGAGCATATGCAGCGTCTGCATGACTCCGCCAAAATCTATCGCTTCCCGGTTTCACAGAGCATTGATGAGCTGATGGAAGCTTGTCGTGACGTGATCCGCAAAAACAATCTCACCAGCGCCTATATCCGTCCGCTGATCTTCGTCGGTGATGTTGGCATGGGAGTAAACCCGCCAGCGGGATACTCAACCGATGTGATTATCGCCGCTTTCCCGTGGGGAGCGTATCTGGGCGCAGAAGCGCTGGAGCAGGGGATCGATGCGATGGTTTCCTCCTGGAACCGCGCAGCACCAAACACCATCCCAACTGCGGCAAAAGCCGGTGGTAACTATCTCTCTTCCCTGCTGGTGGGTAGCGAAGCGCGCCGCCACGGTTATCAGGAAGGTATCGCGCTGGATGTGAACGGTTATATCTCTGAAGGCGCAGGCGAAAACCTGTTTGAAGTGAAAGATGGTGTGCTGTTCACCCCACCGTTCACCTCCTCCGCGCTGCCGGGTATTACCCGTGATGCCATCATCAAACTGGCGAAAGAGCTGGGAATTGAAGTGCGTGAGCAGGTGCTGTCGCGCGAATCCCTGTACTTGGCGGATGAAGTCTTTATGTCCGGTACGGCGGCAGAAATCACGCCAGTGCGCAGCGTAGACGGTATTCAGATTGGCGAAGGCCGTTGTGGCCCGGTTACCAAACGCATTCAGCAAGCCTTCTTCGGCCTCTTCACTGGCGAAACCGAAGATAAATGGGGCTGGTTAGATCAAGTTAATCAATAAATACAAAAAATGGGACGGCACGCACCGTCCCATTTACGAGACAGACACTGGGAGTAAATAAAGTATGCCTAAGTACCGTTCCGCCACCACCACTCATGGTCGTAATATGGCGGGTGCTCGTGCGCTGTGGCGCGCCACCGGAATGACCGACGCCGATTTTGGCAAGCCGATTATCGCGGTTGTGAACTCGTTCACCCAATTTGTACCGGGTCACGTCCATCTGCGCGATCTCGGTAAACTGGTCGCCGAACAAATTGAAGCGGCTGGCGGCGTTGCCAAAGAGTTCAACACCATTGCGGTGGATGATGGGATTGCCATGGGCCACGGGGGGATGCTTTATTCACTTCCATCTCGCGAACTGATCGCTGATTCCGTTGAGTATATGGTCAACGCCCACTGCGCCGACGCCATGGTCTGCATCTCTAACTGCGACAAAATCACCCCGGGGATGCTGATGGCTTCCCTGCGCCTGAATATTCCGGTGATCTTTGTTTCCGGCGGCCCGATGGAGGCCGGGAAAACCAAACTGTCCGATCAGATAATCAAACTCGATCTGGTTGATGCGATGATCCAGGGCGCAGACCCGAAAGTTTCTGACTCCCAGAGCGATCAGGTTGAACGTTCCGCGTGTCCGACCTGCGGCTCCTGCTCCGGGATGTTTACCGCTAACTCAATGAACTGCCTGACCGAAGCGCTGGGCCTGTCGCAGCCGGGCAACGGCTCGCTGCTGGCAACCCACGCGGACCGTAAGCAGTTGTTCCTCAATGCCGGTAAACGCATTGTTGAATTGACCAAACGTTACTACGAGCAAAACGACGAAAGTGCACTGCCGCGCAATATTGCTAGCAAAGCGGCGTTTGAAAATGCCATGACGCTGGATATCGCGATGGGCGGCTCTACCAACACGGTACTTCACCTGCTGGCGGCGGCGCAGGAAGCGGAAATCGACTTCACCATGAGTGATATCGACAAACTTTCGCGTAAAGTCCCGCAGTTATGCAAAGTTGCGCCGAGCACCCAAAAATACCATATGGAAGATGTTCACCGTGCTGGTGGTGTTATCGGTATTCTCGGTGAACTGGATCGCGCGGGGTTACTGAACCGTGATGTGAAAAACGTACTTGGCCTGACGTTGCCGCAAACTCTGGAACAATACGACGTTATGCTGACCCAGGATGACGCGGTAAAAAATATGTTCCGCGCAGGCCCTGCGGGCATTCGTACTACACAGGCATTCTCGCAGGATTGCCGTTGGGATTCTCTCGATGACGATCGCGCAAACGGCTGTATCCGCTCGCTGGAACACGCCTACAGCAAAGACGGCGGCCTGGCGGTGCTCTACGGTAATTTTGCTGAAAACGGCTGCATCGTGAAAACCGCGGGCGTCGATGACAGCATCCTCAAATTCACCGGCCCGGCGAAAGTGTACGAAAGCCAGGACGACGCGGTAGAAGCGATCCTCGGTGGCAAAGTTGTCGCGGGCGATGTGGTGGTGATCCGCTATGAAGGCCCGAAAGGCGGCCCTGGCATGCAGGAAATGCTCTACCCAACCAGCTTCCTGAAATCAATGGGTCTCGGTAAAGCCTGTGCGCTGATCACCGACGGTCGTTTCTCTGGCGGCACCTCTGGTCTTTCCATCGGCCACGTCTCACCGGAAGCGGCAAGCGGCGGCAGCATTGGTCTGATTGAAGATGGTGACCTGATCGCTATCGACATCCCGAACCGTGGCATTCAGTTACAGGTAAGCGATGCCGAACTGGCGGCGCGTCGTGAAGCGCAGGAAGCTCGGGGTGACAAAGCCTGGACGCCGAAAAACCGTGAACGTCAGGTTTCCTTTGCCCTGTGCGCCTACGCCAGCCTGGCAACCAGCGCCGACAAAGGTGCGGTGCGCGATAAATCGAAACTGGGGGGTTAATAATGGCTGACTCGCAACCCCTGTCCGGTGCTCCGGAAGGTGCCGAATATTTAAGAGCAGTGCTGCGCGCGCCGGTTTACGAGGCGGCGCAGGTTACGCCGCTACAAAAAATGGAAAAACTGTCGTCGCGTCTTGATAACGTCATTCTGGTGAAGCGCGAAGATCGCCAGCCAGTGCACAGCTTTAAGCTGCGCGGCGCATACGCCATGATGGCGGGCCTGACGGAAGAACAAAAAGCGCACGGCGTGATCACTGCTTCTGCGGGTAACCACGCGCAGGGCGTCGCGTTTTCTTCTGCGCGGTTAGGCGTGAAGGCCCTGATCGTTATGCCAACCGCCACCGCCGACATCAAAGTCGATGCGGTACGTGGATTCGGCGGCGAAGTGCTGCTTCATGGCGCGAACTTTGACGAAGCGAAAGCTAAAGCGATCGAACTGTCACAGCAGCAGGGGTTCACCTGGGTGCCGCCGTTCGACCATCCGATGGTGATTGCCGGGCAAGGCACGCTGGCGCTGGAACTGCTCCAGCAGGACGCCCATCTCGACCGCGTATTTGTGCCAGTCGGCGGCGGCGGTCTGGCGGCGGGCGTAGCGGTGCTGATCAAACAACTGATGCCGCAAATCAAAGTGATCGCCGTAGAAGCGGAAGACTCCGCCTGCCTGAAAGCAGCGCTGGATGCGGGTCATCCGGTTGATCTGCCACGCGTGGGACTGTTCGCCGAAGGTGTCGCGGTAAAACGCATCGGTGACGAAACCTTCCGTTTATGCCAGGAGTATCTCGACGACATCATCACCGTCGATAGCGATGCGATCTGTGCGGCGATGAAGGATTTATTCGAAGATGTGCGTGCGGTGGCGGAACCCTCTGGCGCGCTGGCGCTGGCGGGAATGAAAAAATATATCGCCCAGCACAACATTCGCGGCGAACGGCTGGCGCATATTCTTTCCGGTGCCAACGTGAACTTCCACGGCCTGCGCTACGTCTCGGAACGCTGCGAACTGGGCGAACAGCGTGAAGCGTTGTTGGCGGTGACCATTCCGGAAGAAAAAGGCAGCTTCCTCAAATTCTGCCAACTGCTTGGCGGGCGATCGGTCACCGAGTTCAACTACCGTTTTGCCGATGCCAAAAACGCCTGCATCTTTGTCGGCGTGCGCCTGAGCCGCGGCCTCGAAGAGCGCAAAGAAATTTTGCAGATGCTCAACGACGGCGGCTACAGCGTGGTGGATCTCTCCGACGACGAAATGGCGAAGTTGCATGTGCGCTATATGGTCGGCGGGCGTCCGTCACATCCGTTGCAGGAACGCCTCTACAGCTTCGAATTCCCGGAATCACCGGGCGCGCTGCTGCGCTTCCTCAACACGCTGGGTACGCACTGGAACATTTCTTTGTTCCACTATCGCAGCCATGGCACCGACTACGGGCGCGTACTGGCGGCGTTCGAACTTGGCGACCATGAACCGGATTTCGAAACCCGGCTGAATGAGCTGGGCTACGATTGCCACGACGAAACCAATAACCCGGCGTTCAGGTTCTTTTTGGCGGGTTAATGGTTCGGCAAAATCTTCCAGAATGCCTCAATTAGCGGCTCATGTAGCCGCTTTTTCTGCGCACACACGCCCAGCTCAAACGGCGTTTTCTCATCGCTGCGCTCTAAAATCATCACGCGGTTACGCACCGGTTCGGGGCTGTTTTCCAGCACCACTTCCGGCAACAATGCCACGCCACAGCCGAGCGCCACCATCGATACCATCGCTTCATGCCCGCCAACCGTGGCGTAAATCATCGGGTTACTGATTTTATTGCGTCGGAACCACAACTCAATGCGGCGGCGCACCGGCCCCTGATTGGCCATGATAAACGGTACCGTTGACCAGTCCGGCTTTTCGACAGAAACCTGATTACGCACCGGGCAGGGCAATGCGGGTGCAATCAACACCACTGCCAGATTCTCCAACATCGAAAACGCCACCGCGCCGGGCAGAGTCTCTGGCTTCCCGGCAATCGCCAGATCAGCTTCACCTGTGACGACTTTTTCCATTGCATCTGCCGCATCACCGGTAGTGAGTTTGATCTCCACCGACGGGTGTTCCGCGCGGAAGCGATCCAGAATCGGCGGCAGATGGCTGTAAGCGGCGGTCACCGAGCAGAAGATATGTAATTCGCCATAGAGCAACGGCCCTTGCTGGTCGATGGTGTGGCGCAGCTGCTGATACTGCAACAGCGTTTGCTGGGCGAAAACGCGCAGTTCTTCGCCCGCTTCAGTCAGCGTCACCGTGCGGTTATCGCGCACAAACAGCGGCTGGCCGAGATCTTCTTCCAGGCGCTGAATCTGCCGTGAGAGCGTGGACGGGCTAACGTGCATCGCCCGCGCGCTGCGGCCAAAATGGCGGCTTTCCGCCAGATGCAGGAAGGTTTTCAGATCGCGTAAATCCAATGGCGCAGCCCTCAATGTTGACGTTGCAGAAATTGCAATGTGACGTTGTGAATATATCAATTTCCGCAATAAATTTCCTGTCATATAGTGAATTCAATCTCGCAAACGCGAACCGAACAATAAGAAGCACAACATCACGAGGAATCACCATGGCTAACTACTTCAATACACTGAATCTGCGTCAGCAGCTGGCACAGCTGGGCAAATGTCGCTTTATGGGGCGCGATGAATTCGCCGATGGCGCGAGCTACCTTCAGGGTAAAAAAGTAGTCATCGTCGGCTGTGGCGCACAAGGTCTGAACCAGGGTCTGAACATGCGTGATTCTGGTCTCGATATCTCCTACGCTCTGCGTAAAGAAGCGATTGCCGAGAAGCGCGCGTCCTGGCGTAAAGCGACCGAAAATGGTTTTAAAGTGGGTACTTACGAAGAACTGATCCCACAGGCGGATCTGGTGGTTAACCTGACGCCGGACAAGCAGCACTCTGATGTAGTGCGCACCGTACAGCCACTGATGAAAGACGGCGCGGCGCTGGGTTACTCGCACGGTTTCAACATCGTCGAAGTGGGCGAGCAGATCCGTAAAGACATCACCGTAGTCATGGTTGCGCCGAAATGCCCTGGCACCGAAGTGCGTGAAGAGTACAAACGTGGATTCGGCGTACCGACGCTGATTGCCGTTCACCCGGAAAACGATCCGAAAGGCGAAGGCATGGCGATCGCTAAAGCATGGGCGGCAGCAACCGGTGGTCACCGTGCGGGCGTGCTGGAATCGTCCTTCGTTGCGGAAGTGAAATCTGACCTGATGGGTGAGCAAACCATCCTGTGCGGTATGTTGCAGGCTGGCTCGCTGCTGTGCTTCGACAAGCTGGTGGAAGAGGGCACCGATCCGGCATACGCAGAAAAACTAATTCAGTTCGGTTGGGAAACCATCACCGAAGCGCTGAAGCAGGGCGGTATCACACTGATGATGGACCGTCTCTCTAACCCGGCGAAACTGCGTGCTTACGCGTTGTCTGAACAGCTGAAAGAGATCATGGCACCGCTGTTCCAGAAACATATGGACGACATCATCTCCGGCGAATTCTCCTCCGGTATGATGGCGGACTGGGCCAACGATGATAAGAAACTGCTGACCTGGCGTGAAGAGACCGGCAAAACCGCCTTCGAAACCGCGCCGCAGTATGAAGGCAAAATCGGCGAGCAGGAGTACTTCGATAAAGGCGTACTGATGATCGCGATGGTGAAAGCGGGCGTTGAACTGGCGTTCGAAACCATGGTTGATTCCGGCATCATCGAAGAATCTGCTTACTATGAATCACTGCACGAACTGCCGCTGATTGCCAACACCATCGTCCGTAAGCGTCTGTATGAAATGAACGTGGTTATCTCTGATACTGCCGAGTACGGTAACTATCTGTTCTCTTACGCTTGTGTGCCGCTGCTGAAACCGTTTATGGCAGAACTGCAACCGGGCGATTTGGGTAAAGCTATTCCGGAAGGTGCGGTAGATAACGCGCAGCTGCGTGATGTAAATGAAGCGATTCGCAGCCATGCGATTGAGCAAGTAGGTAAGAAACTGCGCGGCTATATGACGGATATGAAACGTATTGCTGTTGCGGGTTAATAGCGATTCAGAGTTCAAGGCCTTCTCCCGGAGAAGGCCTTGCTATTAGTTACGGTACAGCACCTTAATGATGTGGTAACCGAACTGGGTGTGCAGCGGGCCGGTTGGCTCCAGTACCGGACAAGAGAACACAACTTTATCGAACGCCGGAACCATCTGACCCTGGCGGAATTCACCTAAATCACCGCCGCGTTTGCCTGATGGGCAAATGGAGTGTTTCTTCGCCAGCTTGCCGAAATCGGCACCGTTCTTAATCTGCACGAGAAGATCCAGAGCCAGTTTCTCTTCTTTTACAAGGATATGCAGTGCTGCTGCTGTTTTTGCCATGATCGTGCCTTGAGTGGTAAGGATGAGGCTGGCTATACTACCACGCTGTTATTTTCCCCTCCCGACTTTCATTGAGCGATTTTCCTATGCGTCTAAACCCCGGCCAACAACAAGCTGTCGAATTCGTTACCGGCCCCTGCCTGGTGCTGGCGGGTGCGGGTTCCGGTAAAACTCGTGTTATCACCAATAAAATCGCCCATCTGATCCGCGGGTGCGGTTATCAGGCGCGACATATCGCGGCGGTGACCTTTACCAATAAGGCGGCGCGCGAGATGAAAGAGCGTGTCGGACAGACGCTGGGTCGCAAAGAGGCGCATGGGCTGATGATCTCAACCTTCCACACGCTGGGGCTGGATATCATCAAGCGTGAGTATGCGGCGCTGGGGATGAAGGCGAACTTTTCGCTGTTTGACGATACCGATCAGCTGGCGTTGCTCAAAGAGTTGACCGAAGGGCTGATTGAAGATGACAAAGTTCTCCTGCAACAGTTGATTTCGACCATCTCTAACTGGAAGAACGATCTCAAAACACCGTCCCAGGCGGCAGCCAGTGCGATTGGCGAGCGGGACCGTATTTTTGCCCATTGTTATGGGCTGTATGATGCACACCTGAAAGCCTGTAATGTGCTCGACTTCGATGATCTGATTTTATTGCCGACGCTACTTCTGCAACGCAATGAAGAAGTCCGCGAGCGCTGGCAGAACAAAATTCGCTACCTGCTGGTGGACGAATATCAGGACACCAACACCAGCCAGTATGAACTGGTGAAACTGCTGGTGGGCAGCCGCGCGCGCTTTACCGTGGTGGGTGACGATGACCAGTCGATCTACTCCTGGCGCGGCGCACGTCCGCAAAACCTGGTGCTGCTGAGCCAGGATTTTCCGGCGCTGAAGGTGATTAAGCTTGAGCAGAACTACCGCTCTTCCGGACGTATTTTGAAAGCGGCGAACATCCTGATCGCCAATAACCCGCACGTCTTTGAAAAGCGTCTGTTCTCCGAACTGGGTTACGGCACAGAGCTAAAAGTTTTAAGCGCGAATAACGAAGAACATGAAGCCGAGCGCGTCACTGGTGAACTGATTGCGCATCACTTCGTCAATAAAACGCAGTACAAAGATTACGCTATTCTTTATCGCGGTAACTATCAGTCGCGGGTGTTTGAAAAATTCCTGATGCAAAACCGCATCCCGTACAAAATTTCTGGTGGTACGTCGTTTTTCTCTCGTCCTGAAATCAAGGACTTGCTGGCTTATCTGCGCGTGCTGACTAACCCGGACGATGACAGCGCATTTCTGCGTATCGTTAACACGCCGAAGCGAGAGATTGGCCCGGCGACGCTGAAAAAGCTGGGTGAGTGGGCGATGACGCGCAATAAAAGCATGTTTACCGCCAGCTTTGATATGGGCCTGAGTCAGACGCTTAGCGGACGTGGTTATGAAGCATTGACCCGCTTCACTCACTGGTTGGCAGAAATCCAGCGTCTGGCGGAGCGGGAGCCGATTGCCGCGGTGCGCGATCTGATCCACGGCATGGATTATGAATCCTGGCTGTACGAAACATCGCCCAGCACGAAAGCTGCCGAAATGCGCATGAAGAACGTCAACCAACTGTTTAGCTGGATGACGGAGATGCTGGAAGGCAGCGAACTGGATGAGCCGATGACGCTCACCCAGGTGGTGACGCGCTTTACTTTACGCGACATGATGGAGCGTGGTGAGAGTGAAGAAGAGCTGGATCAGGTGCAACTGATGACTCTCCACGCGTCAAAAGGGCTGGAGTTTCCTTATGTCTACATGGTCGGTATGGAAGAAGGGTTTTTGCCGCACCAGAGCAGTATCGATGAAGATAATATCGATGAGGAGCGGCGGCTGGCCTATGTCGGCATTACCCGCGCCCAGAAGGAATTGACCTTTACGCTGTGTAAAGAACGCCGTCAGTACGGCGAACTGGTGCGCCCGGAGCCGAGCCGCTTTTTGCTGGAGCTGCCGCAGGATGATCTGATTTGGGAACAGGAGCGCAAAGTGGTCAGTGCCGAAGAACGGATGCAGAAAGGGCAAAGCCATCTGGCGAATCTGAAAGCGATGATGGCGGCAAAACGAGGGAAATAATCAAGGCCGGAGAAGATGCGTCAGCATCGCATCCGGCACTTACTCATTAATGCACTTCCAGCGGCCAGTGGACATAGCTCTGCCACTGGTTTTCCTGAGCAATAATCTCTTTACCCAGCGGATGTTGGGTTAGCCAACCTTGCGGAAGCGTCAAGGTCAACAGTTCATGGTTAGCCTGTAATGTCATCTCTGGCACGAGATCGTCACGGCGACGGCTGGCAAAAATGATAGCCAGGCGGAGTAAACGGCAGAGTTGTTCTGCGACGCGCGGTGGTACGGCATTTTGCTGATGCAGCGATGAGAGATCGACCGGGTTAGTCTGGTTGAGCAGTAGCGTCGCCAGCAGTTTCTTCTGTGCGGGGGTAAAACCGGGAAGATCCAGGTTACGCACCAGATAAGCAGCGTGTTGCGGAGCTTGTTTGAAGTCAACGCTCAGGCCGATTTCATGAAGCTGACAGGCGCTGATGAGCAAATCGCGGCTTATTGCTTCAAGATGCCATTCGTTTTCCACCTGATCGAAGAAGTTAGCCGCAACTTTGGCTACGCGCTGTGCCTGATCAATATCGATCATAAAGCGGCGTTGAATATTACGCAGTGTACGGCTGCGAATATCCTGCTCGACGGCCAGATGCAACATGCCGTAGACCAGGCCTTCACGCAGCGCACCGCCCGCCAGGGTCATACACTGAATATTCAGTTCGGTAAAAATGGCGATCAGGATCGCCAGACCACTCGGGAACACTAATGCACGTTCCAGCGTCAGCCCGTCAATCTCCAGTTCCTCCAGCCGACCGCAATGAATGGCTCGCTGTTTCAATTGCTGCAACTTTTCCAGGGTAATGCGTTCATCCATCCCCTGTGCCATCATGATTTCCTGTAACGCCTGCACGGTGCCGGAAGCACCAACGCACACTTTCCAGCCGTGATACCGTAATTCATCGGCAACCGGACGTAACACTTCGCGTGCCGCTTTTTCTGCAGCATCAAAATTTTCTTGCCCCAGATTACGATCGGCAAAATAGCGTTCCAGCCAGGTGACGCAGCCCATCGACAGGCTGAACAACGAGGTGGTTTGTGCACCCGTGCCGGTTACCAGTTCAGTACTGGCACCGCCTATATCCACCACCAGGCGCTGATCGGCACCACCAGTGGTGTGAGCAACGCCCTGATAAATCAGACGCGCTTCCTCTTCACCGCTGATCACCTGTACCGGACAACCGAGGATTTCCTGCGCTTTGGCAATAAAATCACCCGCATTGACGGCAAGTCGTAATGTCGCCGTAGCGACAACGCGAATTTGCGAGGGAGGGATATCTTGCAGACGTTCAGCAAACAGGCGCAGACATTGCCAACCGCGCTCCATTGCTTCATTAGAGAGGTCATTTTCGCTATTCAGGCCAGCAGCCAGACGCACTTTGCGTTTAATTCGCGTCAGCGTCTGGATGCTTCCAGCCACCTCGCGCACAACCAGCATATGAAAACTATTCGAACCGAGATCAATGGCTGCATACAGCGACGAGGTGGAACCCATACTCTTCATCCTTCAATCTGTCTCTGTGTTGGCTGCATTCTTTCACCCGAATCACTTACTACAGTAAGCTCATCGGGATTCATTCTCTTGCCATCTTGATACAGTTTGAATGATTTTGAGTATGACATTTTATTTAACCTGAACGACGACGATTACGCGGAGCGCCAGTACGACGCGGACCATTGCCTGTGCGCGGGCGCGTGAGGCGCAGCGGTTTTGGCAGATCGGTCATCAATGCGTCCGGATTGTATTTGCTTACCGGAATTGAGTGACCAATATAGGTCTCAATAGCAGGCAAATTCAATGCATACTCTTCACACGCCAGGCTGATAGAGTGACCGCTTGCGCCTGCGCGACCTGTACGACCAATACGGTGAACGTAATCTTCACAGTCATCGGGTAAATCGTAGTTAAAGACGTGCGTCACTGCCGGAATATGCAAACCACGCGCGGCAACGTCGGTGGCAACCAGAATATCCAGATCGCCACGGGTAAATTCATCAAGAATACGCAGACGTTTTTTCTGCGCGACATCGCCTGTCAACAAACCGACACGATGACCATCTGCCGCCAGGTGGCCCCAGATCTCTTCACAACGGTGTTTGGTATTGGCGAAAATAATCGCTCTGTCTGGCCACTCTTCTTCGATCAGCGTTTGCAGCAAACGCATTTTTTCTTCGTTAGAAGGGTAGAAAAGCTCTTCTTTAATACGGTGGCCCGTTTTCTGTTCCGGTTCCACTTCAATATATTCGGCATTGTTCATCTGCTCGAACGCCAGTTCACGTACCCGGTACGAAAGCGTGGCGGAGAACAGCATGTTGAGGCGCTGATTTGCAGGCGGCATACGGCGGAACAGCCAGCGGATATCTTTAATAAAGCCTAGATCGTACATGCGATCGGCTTCGTCCAGTACCACTACCTGAATGGCACCGAGGTTAATGTGGTTCTGCTTGGCGTAGTCAATTAAACGACCCGTGGTGCCAATCAGAATGTCAACGCCGCTTTCCAGCACTTTCAGCTGTTTGTCATAGCCATCACCACCGTAAGCCAGGCCCAGCTTCAGGCCGGTAGCTTCCGCCAGCGGTTCCGCGTCGGCGTGGATCTGCACGGCAAGTTCACGCGTCGGTGCCATAATTAAGGCACGCGGTTGATTCACCTTGCGATCGGCAATCGCAGGATGAGAGAGAAGATAATGAAACGTTGACGTAAGAAACGCCATCGTTTTCCCGGTACCGGTTTGCGCCTGCCCGGCTACGTCACGACCCGCCAGCGTCAGCGGAAGGGCCAGTGCCTGAATGGGCGTACAGTTATGAAACCCTTTTTTTTCAAGGGCTTCTACAACCTTCGGATGCAGGGCGAAGTCGGAAAACTTCTGTTCTGTTAAATGTGTTTTGCTCATAGTGTGGTAGAATATCAGCTTACTATTGCTTTACGAAAGCGTATCCGGTGAAATAAAGTCAACCTTTAGTTGGTTAATGTTACACCAACAACGAAACCAACACGCCAGGCTTATTCCTGTGGAGTTATATATGAGCGATAAAATTATTCACCTGACTGACGACAGTTTTGACACGGATGTACTCAAAGCGGACGGGGCGATCCTCGTCGATTTCTGGGCAGAGTGGTGCGGTCCGTGCAAAATGATCGCCCCGATTCTGGATGAAATCGCTGACGAATATCAGGGCAAACTGACCGTTGCAAAACTGAACATCGATCAAAACCCTGGCACTGCGCCGAAATATGGCATCCGTGGTATCCCGACTCTGCTGCTGTTCAAAAACGGTGAAGTGGCGGCAACCAAAGTGGGCGCACTGTCTAAAGGTCAGTTGAAAGAGTTCCTCGACGCTAACCTGGCGTAAGGGAATTTCATGTTCGGGTGCCCCGTCGCTAAAAACTGGACGCCCGGCGTGAGTCATGCTAACTTAGTGTTGACTTCGTATTAAACATACCTTATTAAGTTTGAATCTTGTAATTTCCAACGCTTCCCGTTTTATCTTAAATGCGAAGTGAACAGATTTCTGGCTCGTCACTCAATCCGTCTTGTCGTTTCAGTTCTGCGTACTCTCCTGTGACCAGGCAGCGAAAAGACATGAGTCGATGACCGTAAACAGGCATGGATGATCCTGCCATACCATTCACAACATTAAGTTCGAGATTTACCCCAAGTTTAAGAACTCACACCACTATGAATCTTACCGAATTAAAGAATACGCCGGTTTCTGAGCTGATCACTCTCGGCGAAAATATGGGGCTGGAAAACCTGGCTCGCATGCGTAAGCAGGACATTATTTTTGCCATCCTGAAGCAGCACGCAAAGAGTGGCGAAGATATCTTTGGTGATGGCGTACTGGAGATATTGCAGGATGGATTTGGTTTCCTCCGTTCCGCAGACAGCTCCTACCTCGCCGGTCCTGATGACATCTACGTTTCCCCTAGCCAAATCCGCCGTTTCAACCTCCGCACTGGTGATACCATCTCTGGTAAGATTCGCCCGCCGAAAGAAGGTGAACGCTATTTTGCGCTGCTGAAAGTTAACGAAGTTAACTTCGACAAACCTGAAAACGCCCGCAACAAAATCCTCTTTGAGAACTTAACCCCGCTGCACGCAAACTCTCGTCTGCGTATGGAACGTGGTAACGGTTCTACTGAAGATTTAACTGCTCGCGTACTGGATCTGGCATCACCTATCGGTCGTGGTCAGCGTGGTCTGATTGTGGCACCGCCGAAAGCCGGTAAAACTATGCTGCTGCAGAACATTGCTCAGAGCATTGCTTACAACCACCCGGATTGTGTGCTGATGGTTCTGCTGATCGACGAACGTCCGGAAGAAGTAACCGAGATGCAGCGTCTGGTAAAAGGTGAAGTTGTTGCTTCTACCTTTGACGAACCCGCATCTCGCCACGTTCAGGTTGCGGAAATGGTGATCGAGAAGGCCAAACGCCTGGTTGAGCACAAGAAAGACGTTATCATTCTGCTCGACTCCATCACTCGTCTGGCGCGCGCTTACAACACTGTTGTTCCGGCGTCAGGTAAAGTGTTGACCGGTGGTGTGGACGCCAATGCCCTTCATCGTCCGAAACGCTTCTTTGGTGCGGCGCGTAACGTGGAAGAGGGCGGCAGCCTGACCATTATCGCGACGGCGCTTATCGATACCGGTTCTAAAATGGACGAAGTTATTTACGAAGAGTTTAAAGGTACAGGCAACATGGAACTGCACCTCTCTCGTAAGATCGCTGAAAAACGCGTCTTCCCGGCTATCGACTACAACCGTTCCGGTACCCGTAAAGAAGAGCTGCTCACGACTCAGGAAGAACTGCAGAAAATGTGGATCCTGCGCAAAATCATTCACCCGATGGGCGAAATCGATGCAATGGAATTCCTCATTAATAAACTGGCCATGACCAAGACCAATGACGATTTCTTCGAAATGATGAAACGCTCATAAATTTGTCTTATGCCAAAAACGCCACGTGTTTACGTGGCGTTTTGCTTTTATATCTGTAATCTTAATGTCGCGCTGGCGATGTTAGGAAAATTCCTGGAATTTGCTGGCATGTTATGCAATTTGCATATCAAATGGTTGATTTTTGCACAGGGCTGGTGGGTTCGGAACGGACTTTCCCTTCTGAATAAAGGTCTTCGTGGTTATACTTCTGCTAATAATTTTCTCTGAGAGCATGCATTGTGAATTTACTGACAGTGAGTACTGATCTCATCAGTATTTTTTTATTCACGACACTGTTTCTGTTTTTTGCCCGTAAGGTGGCAAAAAAAGTCGGTTTAGTGGATAAACCAAACTTCCGCAAACGTCACCAGGGATTGATACCTCTCGTTGGGGGGATTTCGGTTTACGCAGGGATTTGCTTCACGTTCGGAATTGTCGATTACTATATTCCGCATGCATCTCTCTATCTCGCTTGTGCCGGTGTGCTTGTTTTCATTGGCGCGCTGGATGATCGTTTTGATATCAGCGTAAAAATCCGTGCCACCATACAGGCCGCTGTTGGCATTGTTATGATGGTGTTCGGCAAACTTTATCTCAGTAGCCTGGGTTATATCTTTGGCTCCTGGGAGATGGTGCTCGGACCGTTTGGTTACTTCCTGACGCTATTTGCCGTCTGGGCGGCCATTAATGCGTTCAACATGGTTGATGGCATTGATGGCTTGCTGGGCGGGTTGTCCTGCGTCTCGTTTGCAGCAATCGGTATGATTTTGTGGTTCGACGGGCAAACCAGCCTCGCAATCTGGTGCTTTGCGATGATCGCCGCCATCCTGCCATACATCATGCTTAACCTTGGTATCCTGGGTCGCCGCTACAAAGTCTTTATGGGTGATGCGGGCAGTACGCTGATTGGTTTTACCGTTATCTGGATCCTGCTCGAAACGACCCAGGGCAAAACCCATCCCATCAGCCCGGTTACCGCTTTGTGGATAATCGCCATTCCGCTAATGGATATGGTGGCGATTATGTACCGTCGCCTGCGTAAAGGCATGAGCCCATTCTCTCCTGACCGTCAGCATATTCACCATTTGATCATGCGTGCCGGGTTTACTTCCCGTCAGGCGTTTGTGCTGATTACCCTTGCCGCAGCACTGCTCGCTTCCATTGGCGTGCTGGCAGAATATTCTCATTTTGTCCCGGAGTGGGTCATGCTGGTGCTCTTTTTGCTAGCATTCTTCCTCTATGGATATTGCATTAAGCGTGCCTGGAAAGTTGCTCGCTTTATTAAGCGCGTAAAACGCAGACTGCGTAGAAATCGTGGTGGCAGCCCCAATTTAACCAAATAAATGAGGATGTGATGACACAACCAATGCCTGGGAAACCGGCCGAAGACGCTGAAAATGAACTGGATATTCGTGGGTTGTTTCGTACCTTGTGGGCTGGGAAGCTATGGATTATTGGCATGGGGCTGGCGTTTGCGTTAATCGCGCTGGCGTATACTTTTTTTGCTCGTCAGGAGTGGAGCTCGACGGCGATTACCGATCGTCCAACGGTGAATATGCTGGGGGGATATTACTCGCAGCAGCAATTTTTGCGTAACCTGGATGTCCGTTCAAACATGGCTTCTGCCGATCAACCATCGGTCATGGACGAAGCCTATAAAGAGTTTGTTATGCAACTGGCCTCGTGGGATACCCGCAGAGAGTTCTGGCTGCAAACCGACTATTACAAACAGCGGATGGTGGGCAACAGCAAAGCCGATGCGGCGTTGCTGGATGAAATGATTAACAACATCCAGTTTATCCCCGGAGACTTTACTCGCGCGGTCAATGACAGCGTGAAGCTTATTGCCGAAACCGCGCCTGACGCTAATAACCTGTTACGTCAGTATGTTGCTTTTGCCAGCCAGCGTGCAGCCAGCCATCTGAATGATGAGCTGAAAGGCGCATGGGCGGCACGCACCATCCAGATGAAAGCTCAGGTGAAGCGTCAGGAAGAGGTGGCGAAAGCCATCTACGACCGCCGGATGAACAGTATTGAGCAGGCGCTGAAAATTGCTGAGCAGCATAATATTTCGCGCAGTGCGACAGATGTGCCTGCCGAGGAATTACCTGATTCAGAAATGTTCCTGCTTGGGCGTCCAATGCTCCAGGCTCGACTGGAAAATTTACAGGCCGTCGGTCCGGCCTTTGATCTCGACTATGATCAGAATCGAGCCATGTTAAACACCCTGAATGTTGGTCCAACCCTGGATCCGCGTTTTCAGACCTATCGCTATTTGCGTACGCCGGAAGAACCGGTAAAACGCGATAGCCCACGTCGTGCCTTCCTGATGATTATGTGGGGCATTGTCGGGGGGCTGATCGGGGCTGGTGTCGCATTAACCCGCCGTTGCTCGAAATAGCAACACTGCTGCGGTGAGCGCAAAGGCGCTCGCCGCTTATTCGAAGAGAATCGATGTGAAAGTACTGACTGTATTTGGTACGCGCCCGGAAGCCATCAAGATGGCTCCGTTGGTGCATGCGTTGGCAAAAGATCCTTTTTTTGAGGCTAAAGTTTGCGTCACTGCGCAGCATCGGGAGATGCTTGATCAGGTACTGAAACTCTTTTCCATTGTACCTGACTACGATCTCAACATAATGCAGCCAGGACAGGGCCTGACAGAGATAACCTGTCGGATTCTGGAAGGGCTAAAACCTATTCTTGCCGAGTTCAAACCAGACGTCGTGCTGGTTCACGGCGATACGACGACGACGCTGGCAACCAGCCTGGCGGCGTTTTATCAGCGTATTCCTGTTGGTCACGTTGAGGCTGGTCTGCGCACGGGCGCTCTCTATTCGCCGTGGCCGGAAGAGGCTAACCGTACATTGACCGGGCATCTGGCGATGTATCACTTCTCTCCAACCGAAACTTCCCGGCAAAACTTGCTGCGTGAAAACGTTGCGGATAGCCGAATCTTCATTACCGGTAATACAGTCATTGATGCACTGTTATGGGTGCGTGACCAGGTGATGAGCAGCGACACGCTGCGTTCAGAACTGGCGGCAAATTACCCGTTTATCGCCCCCGATAAAAAGATGATTCTGGTGACCGGTCATAGGCGTGAGAGTTTCGGTCGTGGCTTTGAAGAAATCTGCCACGCGCTGGCAGACATCGCCACCACGCACCAGGACATCCAGATTGTCTATCCGGTGCATCTCAACCCGAACGTCAGAGAGCCGGTCAATCGCATTCTGGGGCATGTGAAAAATGTCATTCTGATCGATCCCCAGGAGTATTTACCGTTTGTCTGGCTGATGAACCACGCCTGGCTGATTTTGACTGACTCAGGCGGCATTCAGGAAGAAGCGCCTTCGCTGGGGAAACCGGTGCTGGTGATGCGCGATACCACTGAGCGTCCGGAAGCGGTGACGGCGGGTACGGTGCGTCTGGTAGGCACGGATAAGCAGCGAATTGTCGAGGAAGTGACGCGTCTTTTAAAAGACGAAAACGAATATCAAGCTATGAGCCGCGCCCATAACCCGTATGGTGATGGTCAGGCATGCTCTCGCATTCTGGAAGCGTTAAAAAATAATCGGATATCACTATGAGTTTTGCGACCATTTCTGTTATCGGACTGGGTTACATCGGGCTGCCTACAGCAGCAGCGTTTGCCTCACGGCAAAAACAGGTGATTGGTGTCGATATCAACCAACACGCGGTTGATACCATCAATCGTGGCGAAATCCATATCGTCGAGCCTGATTTGGCGAGCGTAGTAAAAACTGCCGTAGAAGGCGGTTTTTTACGAGCGAGCACGACGCCAGTTGAAGCGGATGCCTGGCTGATTGCTGTACCTACGCCGTTTAAAGGCGATCATGAGCCAGATATGACCTACGTTGAATCGGCTGCTCGCTCCATTGCGCCAGTGCTGAAAAAAGGCGCGCTGGTGATCCTTGAATCCACCTCGCCGGTGGGGTCAACCGAGAAGATGGCAGAATGGTTAGCAGAGATGCGCCCGGATCTGACTTTCCCACAGCAGGTGGGCGAGCAGGCGGACGTCAACATTGCTTACTGCCCGGAACGTGTATTACCGGGCCAGGTTATGGTCGAGCTGATTAAAAACGATCGCGTGATTGGTGGTATGACGCCGGTTTGTTCGGCCCGCGCCAGCGAATTGTACAAAATTTTCCTCGAAGGTGAGTGTGTCGTCACTAACTCGCGGACGGCGGAAATGTGTAAGCTCACCGAAAACAGCTTCCGCGATGTGAATATCGCTTTTGCTAATGAATTGTCGCTGATTTGTGCCGATCAGGGGATTAACGTCTGGGAACTGATTCGCCTGGCGAATCGTCACCCTCGCGTTAATATTCTTCAGCCTGGCCCTGGCGTGGGCGGTCACTGCATTGCTGTTGATCCGTGGTTTATCGTGGCACAGAACCCCCAGCAGGCGCGGCTTATCCGTACCGCGCGCGAAGTTAACGATCACAAACCGTTCTGGGTTATCGATCAGGTGAAAGCGGCGGTTGCCGACTGCCTTGCTGCTACCGATAAACGAGCCAGTGAACTGAAAATCGCCTGCTTTGGTCTGGCGTTTAAACCGAATATTGATGACCTGCGCGAAAGCCCGGCGATGGAAATCGCTGAACTGATCGCCCAGTGGCACAGCGGCGAAACGCTGGTTGTTGAGCCTAACATCCACCAGTTGCCGAAAAAACTGACCGGGCTTTGTACTCTGGCGCAGCTTGACGAGGCGCTGGCAACGGCAGACGTGCTGGTGATGCTGGTCGATCATAGTCAGTTCAAAGTTATCAATGGCGACAATGTCCATCAGCAGTATGTCGTCGATGCCAAAGGAGTCTGGCGCTGATGAGAAAAATTCTGATAACAGGTGGTGCCGGGTTTATTGGCTCGGCGCTGGTGCGTTATATCATCAACGAAACGAGCGATGCGGTGGTAGTGGTCGATAAGCTGACCTACGCCGGAAACCTGATGTCGCTGGCACCGGTCGCGCAAAGCGAGCGCTTTGCCTTTGAGAAAGTTGATATCTGCGATCGGGCAGAACTGGCACGCGTATTCACTGAGCATCAGCCAGACTGTGTCATGCATCTGGCAGCCGAAAGCCATGTTGACCGTTCTATTGACGGCCCGGCAGCGTTTATTGAAACCAACATTGTCGGGACTTATACATTGCTTGAAGCGGCGCGGGCTTACTGGAATACGCTGACGGAAGATAAAAAATCAGCGTTCCGTTTTCATCATATCTCCACCGACGAAGTATATGGTGACCTGCACTCGACGGATGATTTCTTCACCGAAACCACGCCGTATGCGCCGAGCAGCCCTTATTCCGCGTCAAAAGCCAGCAGCGACCATCTGGTGCGCGCCTGGCTGCGGACCTACGGTCTGCCGACGCTGATCACCAACTGCTCGAATAACTACGGTCCTTACCACTTTCCGGAAAAACTGATCCCGCTGATGATCCTCAACGCGCTGGCGGGTAAACCGCTGCCGGTATATGGCAACGGGCAGCAAATCCGTGACTGGCTGTATGTGGAAGATCACGCCCGCGCGCTGTATTGCGTGGCGACCACCGGGAAAGTCGGTGAAACCTATAATATTGGTGGTCACAACGAGCGTAAGAATCTCGATGTTGTGGAAACCATTTGCGAGCTGCTGGAAGAACTGGCTTCGAACAAGCCGCACGGCGTGGCGTACTATCGTGACCTGATCACCTTTGTCGCTGACCGTCCGGGGCATGATCTGCGTTATGCCATTGATGCTTCGAAAATTGCCCGTGAACTTGGCTGGCTGCCGCAGGAAACCTTTGAAAGTGGAATGCGTAAAACGGTTCAGTGGTATCTGGCTAATGAAAGCTGGTGGAAGCAGGTGCAGGACGGCAGCTATCAGGGTGAGCGTTTAGGTCTGAAAGGCTAATTTTCAGCGGAGGCAAACATGAAGGGTATTATCCTGGCGGGCGGTTCCGGTACCCGATTGCATCCGATTACGCGCGGCGTATCGAAGCAACTGTTGCCGATTTACGATAAGCCAATGATTTACTATCCGCTGTCGGTGCTGATGCTGGCCGGTATCCGCGAAATTCTCATCATCACTACGCCGGAAGATAAAGGTTATTTCCAGCGCCTGCTGGGCGATGGTAGTGAGTTCGGTATCCAGCTGGAATATGCCGAACAGCCCAGCCCGGACGGTCTGGCGCAGGCCTTTATCATCGGTGAAACCTTCCTTAATGGTGAACCTTCTTGTCTGGTGCTGGGCGATAACATCTTCTTCGGTCAGGGCTTCAGTCCGAAGCTGCGTCATGTTGCGGCGCGCACGGAAGGGGCGACGGTTTTTGGCTATCAGGTGATGGACCCGGAACGCTTTGGCGTGGTGGAATTTGACGACAATTTCCGCGCTATCTCGCTTGAAGAAAAGCCAAAACAGCCGAAGTCAAACTGGGCGGTGACCGGGCTTTATTTCTACGACAGTAAAGTCGTGGAGTACGCAAAGCAGGTGAAGCCGTCGGAGCGCGGTGAACTGGAGATTACCTCCATCAACCAGATGTACCTCGAGGCGGGCAACCTGACCGTTGAACTGCTCGGGCGCGGATTTGCCTGGCTGGATACCGGCACTCACGACAGCCTGATTGAGGCCAGCACTTTTGTGCAGACAGTAGAAAAACGCCAGGGCTTTAAGATTGCCTGCCTGGAAGAGATCGCCTGGCGTAACGGCTGGCTCGATGACGAGGGTGTGAAGCGTGCTGCCAGTTCATTAGCGAAAACTGGCTACGGCCAATATCTGCTGGAGTTACTTCGTGCCCGTCCGCGCCAGTATTGAGCCACTAACCTGGGAAAACGCCTTCTTTGGTGTTAACAGCGCCATCGTGCGCATTACGTCTGAAGCACCGCTCCTGACGTCAGACGCCTTAGCGCCATGGTCACGGGTGCAGGCCAAAATTGCGGCATCAAATACGGGGGAACTGGATGCCCTGCAACAGCTGGGATTCTCCCTGGTAGAAGGTGAAGTTGATTTGGCGCTACCCGTGAACAATGTCAGTGATAGCGGTGCTGTCGTGGCACAAGAGACCGATATTCCCGCATTACGTCAGTTAGCTAGCGCCGCATTTGCGCAAAGCCGTTTTCGTGCGCCGTGGTATGCGCCTGACGCCAGCGGTCGCTTTTATGCACAGTGGATTGAAAATGCCGTGCGCGGCACCTTTGATCATCAATGTCTGATTCTACGTGCGGCGTCCGGCGATATTCGCGGCTATGTCTCTTTACGGGAACTCAATGCGACAGATGCGCGAATTGGCCTGCTGGCTGGACGCGGTGCAGGTGCTGAGCTGATGCAAACGGCGCTAAACTGGGCGTATGCTCGCGGTAAAACAACTTTGCGGGTGGCGACCCAAATGGGCAACACCGCCGCGCTTAAACGATACATACAAAGTGGTGCGAATGTAGAAAGCACCGCGTACTGGTTATACAGGTGATCACATGATTCCATTTAACGCACCGCCGGTGGTGGGAACCGAACTCGACTATATGCAGTCGGCAATGGGTAGCGGCAAACTGTGTGGCGATGGCGGTTTTACCCGTCGCTGCCAGCAGTGGCTGGAGCAACGTTTTGGCAGCGCCAAAGTGTTACTGACGCCGTCCTGCACCGCTTCGCTGGAGATGGCGGCGCTGCTGCTCGATATCCAGCCTGGCGATGAAGTGATCATGCCGAGCTACACCTTTGTCTCCACCGCCAATGCCTTTGTGCTGCGTGGCGCGAAAATCGTCTTTGTGGATGTTCGCCCGGACACCATGAACATCGACGAAACGTTGATTGAAGCAGCGATCACCGACAAAACGCGCGTTATCGTGCCGGTCCATTACGCGGGTGTGGCCTGCGAAATGGACACCATTATGGCGTTGGCGAAAAAGCATAATTTGTTTGTGGTGGAAGATGCCGCTCAGGGCGTGATGTCCACTTACAAAGGGCGTGCACTGGGAACCATTGGTCATATTGGCTGCTTTAGCTTCCATGAAACCAAAAACTACACGGCGGGTGGTGAAGGCGGCGCGACGCTGATTAACGATAAAGCGTTAATCGAACGAGCCGAGATCATCCGTGAAAAGGGCACTAACCGCAGCCAGTTCTTCCGTGGTCAGGTCGATAAATATACCTGGCGCGATATTGGCTCCAGCTATTTGATGTCCGATCTGCAAGCTGCGTACCTGTGGGCGCAACTGGAAGCAGCGGATCGTATCAACCAGCAACGTCTGGCGCTGTGGCAAAACTACTACGATACGTTAGCGCCTCTGGCGAAAGCCGGGCGTATCGAGCTGCCGTCGATTCCCGATGGCTGCGTGCAGAACGCGCATATGTTCTACATTAAACTGCGGGATATTGATGACCGGAGCGCGTTGATTAACTTTCTGAAAGAAGCGGAAATCATGGCGGTGTTTCATTACATTCCGCTGCACGGTTGCCCTGCGGGGGAACACTTTGGTGAGTTCCACGGTGAAGATCGCTACACCACCAAAGAGAGCGAGCGCCTGCTGCGCCTGCCGCTGTTCTACAACCTGTCGCCCGTCAATCAGCGTACGGTAATTGCGACTTTGTTGAACTACTTCTCCTGATATGTCGTTGGCAAAAGCGTCCTTGTGGACGGCGGCCAGTACACTGGTCAAGATTGGTGCCGGGTTACTGGTCGGTAAGTTGCTGGCGGTGTCATTTGGTCCGGCGGGGCTTGGGCTGGCGGCAAATTTCCGCCAGTTGATTACCGTGCTCGGCGTGCTTGCCGGGGCTGGCATCTTTAACGGTGTAACCAAATACGTTGCCCAGTACCATGATAATCCGCAACAGCTGCGCCGCGTGGTCGGCACTTCATCAGCGATGGTACTTGGTTTCTCTACGCTGATGGCGCTGGTTTTTGTGCTGGCAGCTGCGCCAATCAGCCAGGGATTGTTTGGTAATACCGACTATCAGGGGCTGGTGCGTTTAGTGGCGCTGGTGCAAATGGGGATCGCCTGGGGCAACCTGTTACTGGCGCTGATGAAAGGCTTTCGCGATGCCGCAGGTAATGCGTTATCGCTGATTGTCGGCAGCTTGATTGGCGTTCTCGCGTACTACGTCAGTTACCGTTTGGGCGGTTATGAAGGGGCGTTGCTGGGTCTGGCGCTGATTCCCGCGCTGGTGGTAATTCCTGCCGCCATCATGTTGATTAAACGTGGTGTCATCCCGTTAAGCTATCTGAAACCCAGCTGGGATAACGGTCTGGCAGGGCAGTTGAGCAAATTTACGCTCATGGCGTTGATTACGTCGGTGACCTTGCCTGTTGCTTACATCATGATGCGTAAACTGCTGGCGGCGCAGTATAGCTGGGATGAAGTGGGGATCTGGCAAGGGGTGAGCAGTATTTCCGATGCCTACCTGCAATTTATTACGGCATCGTTCAGCGTATATTTGCTGCCCACGTTGTCGCGGCTAACGGAAAAGCGCGATATCACCCGGGAAGTGGTTAAATCGCTGAAATTCGTCTTACCGGCAGTGGCGGCAGCGAGTTTTACCGTCTGGTTGCTGCGTGATTTTGCTATCTGGTTGCTGTTGTCGAATAAATTTACCGCTATGCGCGATCTCTTTGCCTGGCAGTTAGTGGGTGATGTGTTAAAAGTGGGCGCTTATGTCTTTGGTTATCTGGTGATCGCCAAAGCGTCACTGCGGTTTTATATTCTGGCGGAAGTCAGCCAGTTCACTTTATTGATGGTATTTGCCCACTGGCTAATCCCTGCGCATGGTGCACTGGGCGCGGCGCAGGCATATATGGCAACTTATATCGTCTATTTTTCTCTTTGTTGTGGCGTGTTTTTACTCTGGCGTAGGCGGGCATGACTGTACTGATTCACGTACTGGGATCGGATATCCCTCACCATAACCGAACCGTTTTGCGGTTTTTCAATGACGCGCTGGCCGCGACGAGCGAGCACGCGCGCGAGTTTATGGTTGTTGGCAAGGACGACGGCTTAAGTGATAGCTGTCCGGCGCTTTCTGTGCAATTTTTCCCTGGGAAAAAATCGCTGGCGGAAGCGGTCATCGCGAAAGCAAAAGCTAACCGTCAGCAGCGATTTTTTTTCCACGGTCAGTTCAATCCCACACTGTGGCTGGCTCTGCTGAGTGGTGGCATTAAGCCCAGCCAGTTTTTCTGGCATATCTGGGGGGCAGACCTGTATGAGCTTTCCAGTGGCTTGAGATATAAGCTTTTTTACCCACTACGTCGCCTGGCGCAAAAGCGAGTCGGCTGTGTATTTGCCACCCGCGGCGATTTGAGCTTTTTTGCCAAAACACACCCAAAGGTGCGGGGAGAACTGCTGTACTTCCCGACGCGGATGGACCCTTCTCTCAATACGATGGCGAACGATCGGCAACGTGAAGGAAAAATGACCATTCTGGTGGGGAACTCCGGCGACCGCAGCAATGAGCATGTCGCCGCTTTACGTGCCGTTCATCAGCAATTTGGCGATACGGTAAAAGTGGTGGTGCCGATGGGATATCCGCCTAATAACGAAGCGTACATTGAGGAAGTTCGTCAGGCGGGGCTGGAGTTATTCAGCGAAGAAAATCTGCAAATTTTGAGCGAAAAACTGGAATTTGACGCCTATCTGGCGCTACTTCGTCAGTGCGATCTTGGTTACTTTATTTTTGCCCGCCAGCAGGGCATTGGTACGCTTTGCTTACTGATTCAGGCGGGCATTCCTTGTGTGCTTAACAGGGAAAATCCGTTCTGGCAGGATATGACGGAACAGCATTTGCCAGTGCTGTTTACTACCGACGATCTCAACGAGGATATTGTGCGTGAAGCGCAGCGCCAGTTGGCGTCGGCGGATAAAAACACCATTGCCTTCTTTAGCCCTAACTATCTACAAGGCTGGCAGCGGGCGTTGGCGATTGCCGCCGGGGAGGTCGCATGAGTCTGCTGCAATTCAGTGGCCTGTTTGTGGTCTGGCTGCTCTGCACGCTGTTTATTGCCACGCTGACCTGGTTTGAGTTTCGCCGTGTGCGCTTTAACTTCAATGTCTTCTTTTCATTGCTGTTTTTGCTCACCTTTTTCTTCGGCTTCCCGCTGACCAGCGTGCTGGTATTTCGCTTTGATGTTGGTGTCGCGCCGCCAGAAATCTTGTTGCAGGTGTTGCTTTCTGCGGGCTGCTTCTACGCGGTTTACTATGTCACCTACAAAACCCGCCTACGCAAACGCGTTGCTGATGTACCGCGCCGTCCGCTGTTTACCATGAACCGCGTGGAGACCAATCTTACGTGGGTGATCCTGATGGGTATCGCGCTGGTAAGCGTCGGCATCTTCTTCATGCACAACGGCTTTTTGCTGTTCCGGCTTAACTCCTACAGTCAGATCTTTTCCAGTGAAGTCTCCGGCGTGGCGTTAAAACGCTTCTTTTACTTTTTCATCCCGGCGATGCTGGTGGTCTACTTTCTGCGCCAGGACAGCAAAGCGTGGCTGTTTTTCCTCGTCAGCACGGTCGCCTTTGGCTTGCTGACTTATATGATTGTCGGCGGCACTCGCGCCAATATCATCATCGCATTCGCTATCTTCCTGTTTATTGGCATTATTCGCGGCTGGATTTCGTTGTGGATGCTGGCGGCGGCGGGCGTGCTGGGGATTGTTGGCATGTTCTGGCTGGCGTTAAAACGCTATGGAATGAATGTGAGCGGCGATGAAGCGTTCTATACGTTTCTCTATCTCACTCGCGACACCTTTTCACCGTGGGAGAATCTGGCGTTGCTGTTGCAGAACTACGACAACATCGACTTCCAGGGCCTGGCTCCAATTGTCCGCGATTTCTATGTCTTTATCCCTTCCTGGCTGTGGCCGGGGCGCCCGAGTATGGTGCTGAACTCAGCCAATTACTTTACCTGGGAAGTACTGAATAACCACTCCGGACTGGCGATCTCGCCTACGCTTATAGGCTCACTGGTGGTGATGGGCGGCGCGTTGTTCATCCCACTCGGGGCGATTGTGGTTGGACTGATCATCAAATGGTTCGACTGGCTGTATGAGCTGGGCAACCGCGAGACTAATCGCTATAAGGCTGCGATATTGCACAGTTTCTGCTTTGGGGCGATCTTCAATATGATCGTGCTGGCACGTGAAGGGCTGGATTCGTTTGTCTCACGCGTAGTCTTTTTTATCGTGGTCTTCGGCGCATGTCTGATGATCGCAAAACTGTTGTACTGGCTTTTTGAAAGCGCCGGACTCATTCATAAACGTACAAAATCATCGCTCCGGACGCAGGTTGAAGGATAACAATGAATAACAACACCACGGCACCGACCTATACGCTGCGTGGCTTACAGTTGATTGGTTGGCGTGATATGCAGCATGCCCTCGATTATCTGTTTGCTGACGGGCAGCTTAAGCAGGGAACGCTGGTTGCCATTAATGCCGAAAAAATGCTGACCATTGAAGATAACGCCGAGGTCAGGGAGTTAATTAACGCTGCCGAATTTAAATATGCGGATGGCATCAGCATTGTACGTTCAGTACGTAAAAAGTACCCGCAGGCGCAGGTTTCCCGCGTTGCCGGTGCCGATCTCTGGGAAGAGCTGATGGCGCGCGCAGGCAAAGAAGGGACGCCGGTATTTCTTGTGGGCGGTAAACCTGAAGTGCTGGCGCAAACTGAAGCTAAACTGCGCAACCAATGGAATGTGAATATCGTTGGCAGTCAGGATGGTTATTTTAAACCCGAGCAGCGTCAGGCGCTGTTTGAACGCATTCATGCCAGCGGAGCGCAAATCGTCACCGTTGCGATGGGATCGCCAAAGCAGGAGATCTTCATGCGCGACTGCCGTCTGGTGCATCCAGATGCGCTGTATATGGGCGTTGGCGGGACTTACGATGTTTTCACCGGTCACGTAAAACGCGCACCGAAAATCTGGCAAACGCTGGGACTGGAGTGGCTCTACCGCCTGCTTTCGCAGCCGAGCCGCATTAAGCGTCAGCTTCGTTTGCTGCGTTATTTACGCTGGCACTACACCGGCAACCTCTGATTTTCCTCTCTTTGTAAAGCGACGGAGTGGTCACTTCGTCGCCTGTCTGCTTTTTTATTACACAAAGCATTCAAATTTTTAATGCTTTATTTGCCATTTCTCCTGAATTACGAAAACATTCGCAACACTCGATGTACCCATAACGATAACCGGTAACACCGGAAAGCATGCAAACACAACACGAGGATTTATGGCAGATAACAAACCAGAGCTACAGCGTGGGCTGGAAGCTCGACATATCGAACTCATCGCCCTGGGGGGCACCATTGGCGTCGGCCTGTTTATGGGGGCCGCCAGTACCCTGAAATGGGCCGGGCCATCCGTATTGTTGGCCTATATCATCGCCGGGCTGTTCGTTTTTTTCATCATGCGTTCAATGGGCGAAATGTTGTTCCTCGAACCGGTTACCGGTTCGTTCGCCGTTTATGCGCATCGTTATATGAGCCCGTTTTTTGGCTATCTCACCGCCTGGTCTTACTGGTTTATGTGGATGGCGGTGGGGATCTCAGAAATCACCGCCATTGGCGTTTATGTCCAGTTTTGGTCCCCGGAGATGGCGCAGTGGATACCCGCATTGATCGCGGTGGCGCTGGTGGCGTTGGCGAATCTGGCGGCGGTACGGTTGTACGGCGAAATCGAGTTCTGGTTCGCGATGATCAAAGTCACCACGATTATCGTGATGATTGTCATTGGCCTGGGCGTGATTTTCTTTGGCTTTGGCAATGGCGGGCAGTCGATTGGTTTTAGCAATCTCACAGAGCATGGCGGTTTCTTTGCGGGTGGCTGGAAAGGGTTCCTGACCGCTCTGTGTATTGTGGTGGCGTCCTACCAGGGCGTGGAGCTGATTGGCATTACTGCCGGTGAAGCGAAGAATCCGCAGGTGACGCTGCGCAGTGCCGTAGGCAAAGTGCTGTGGCGGATCCTGATTTTCTACGTAGGCGCGATTTTCGTTATCGTCACCATCTTCCCGTGGAATGAAATTGGCAGCAACGGCAGCCCGTTCGTACTGACTTTTGCCAAAATCGGTATTACCGCAGCGGCGGGCATTATCAACTTTGTGGTGCTGACGGCTGCGCTCTCTGGCTGTAACAGCGGCATGTACAGTTGCGGACGTATGCTCTACGCACTGGCGAAAAACCGTCAGTTACCGGCGGCAATGGCAAAAGTTTCCCGTCACGGCGTACCGGTTGCGGGTGTGGCAGTATCTATTGCTATTCTGCTAATTGGCTCATGCCTGAACTACATCATTCCCAATCCGCAGCGTGTGTTTGTCTACGTCTACAGTGCCAGCGTGCTTCCGGGGATGGTGCCATGGTTTGTGATATTGATAAGCCAGCTGCGTTTTCGGCGTGCACATAAAGCGGCGATTGCCAGCCATCCGTTCCGCTCAATCCTGTTCCCGTGGGCCAACTACGTAACAATGGCATTCCTGATTTGCGTTTTGATCGGCATGTACTTTAATGAAGATACGCGTATGTCGCTGTTTGTCGGCATCATCTTTATGCTGGCGGTGACGGCGATTTATAAAGTTTTTGGGCTTAATCGCCACGGTAAAGCGCATAAACTGGAGGAATAAGCAGCAAAACGCACAAACCGTAACCAAACGAGCAATTTATTTAAAAAGGGACTAGACAGAGGGGTGGGAAGTCCGTATTATCCACCCCCGCAACGGCGCTAAGCGCCCGTAGCTCAGCTGGATAGAGCGCTGCCCTCCGGAGGCAGAGGTCTCAGGTTCGAATCCTGTCGGGCGCGCCATTTAGTCCCAGCGCTTGAGCTGCGGTGGTAGTAATACCGCGTAACAAGATTTGTAGTGGTGGCTATAGCTCAGTTGGTAGAGCCCTGGATTGTGATTCCAGTTGTCGTGGGTTCGAATCCCATTAGCCACCCCATTATTAGAAGTTGTGACAATGCGAAGGTGGCGGAATTGGTAGACGCGCTAGCTTCAGGTGTTAGTGTCCTTACGGACGTGGGGGTTCAAGTCCCCCCCCTCGCACCACGACTTTAAAGAATTGAACTAAAAATTCAAAAAGCAGTATTTCGGCGAGTAGCGCAGCTTGGTAGCGCAACTGGTTTGGGACCAGTGGGTCGGAGGTTCGAATCCTCTCTCGCCGACCAATTTTGAACCCCGCTTCGGCGGGGTTTTTTGTTTTCTGTGCATTTCGTCACCCTCCCTTCGCAATAAACGCCCGTAATAACTCATTGCCCCACGGTATGATTTCGCCCTTAACGTATTGAAGGATGACTTCAGGCAAGGAGCGACCATGCTGCAACAGGTTCCAACGCGTGCTTTTCATGTGATAGCGAAACCGAGCGGTTCCGATTGTAATCTGAACTGTGACTACTGTTTTTATCTCGAAAAACAATCCCTTTACCGCGAAAAGCCAGTCACGCATATGGACGATGACACGCTGGAAGCGTATATCCGTCACTATATCGCCGCCAGCGAACTGCAAAACGAAGTGGCTTTTACCTGGCAGGGCGGCGAACCAACGCTACTCGGGCTGGAGTTTTACCGCCGTGCCGTGGCGCTACAGGCGAAATATGGTGCTGGCAGGAAGATAAGTAACAGTTTCCAGACTAACGGCGTGCTGCTCGATGACGAATGGTGTGCATTTCTGGCAGAAAATAATTTTCTTGTTGGGTTATCGCTGGATGGTCCGGCTGAGATCCACAATCAATATCGCGTGACCAAAGGCGGCAGACCCACGCATAAACTGGTGATGCGTGCCCTGACGCTCCTGCAAAAACATCATGTCGACTATAACGTGCTGGTCTGCGTCAACCGCACCAGCGCGCAGCAACCGTTACAGGTTTATGATTTTTTGTGCGATGCGGGAGTCGAATTCATCCAGTTTATTCCGGTGGTCGAGCGCCTGGCTGATGAAACAGCTGTCCGCGATGGACTGAAACTACATGCGCCTGGTGATATTCAGGGGGAACTGACGGAATGGTCTGTGCGCCCCGATGAATTTGGTGAATTTCTGGTGGCGATTTTTGACCACTGGATCAAACGCGACGTCGGCAAGATTTTCGTGATGAATATCGAATGGGCGTTTGCCAATTTTGTCGGTGCGCCGGGTGCGGTTTGCCATCATCAGCCAACCTGTGGGCGCTCGGTGATTGTTGAGCACAACGGCGACGTTTACGCCTGCGATCACTATGTTTATCCGCAATATCGGCTGGGGAATATGCATCAGCAAACAATTGCAGAAATGATCGATTCCCCGCAACAGCAGGTGTTTGGTGAAGATAAATTTAAGCAATTACCGGCGCAGTGTCGCAGTTGTAACGTGTTAAAAGCATGTTGGGGAGGCTGCCCGAAACACCGCTTCATGCTCGATGCCAGCGGCAAACCGGGGCTGAATTATTTGTGTGCCGGGTATCAGCGTTATTTCCGCCATCTACCGCCATATCTTAAAGCAATGGCTGATTTGCTGGCGCACGGTCGCCCGGCCAGTGACATTATGCAGGCACATTTGATGGTGGTGAATAAGTAAAAAAGCGGCCATTTGGAAGCCGCCTGCGGTTGATTGCCGGATGCGGCGTAAACGCCTTATCCGGCCTACATGATCGTGCAAATTCAATAAATTGCAGCGTTCTGTGGATACTGGTTTGGGTGATCGTATCCGGCAAAGCCTTTACGTGCGGTGGCAGTTGGATTTGCCCCTATATTTCCAGACATCTGTTATCACTTAACCCATTACAAGCCCGCTGCCGCAGATATTCCCGT
>NZ_JBDYCV010000036.1:0-35916 GCF_040495915.1 Shigella sp. FJ200513
CACGGGAATATCTGCGGCAGCGGGCTTGTAATGGGTTAAGTGATAACAGATGTCTGGAAATATAGGGGCAAATCCAATCCCCCTCTGATGCATAACATTTCCTTTTAATTGCAACTTTACTCGCCCTTCCGCTTTCAGTAGTGTGTCATCGCGCATTTCGACTTCTTCTTTGCAAGGACTGGATTTTCATGTTTTCTGGGCTGTTAATCATTCTGGTTCCCCTGATTGTGGGTTACCTCATTCCGCTTCGCCAACAAGCTGCGTTAAAAGCTATTAATCAGCTATTAAGCTGGATGGTTTACCTTATTCTCTTTTTTATGGGTATCAGTCTGGCGTTTCTCGATAACCTCGCCAGTAACCTGTTGGCGATTCTGCATTATTCTGCCGTCAGTATTACCGTTATTTTACTGTGTAATATTGCCGCCCTGATGTGGCTGGAGCGAGGCCTGCCGTGGCGCAACCACCATCAGCAAGAAAAACTCCCGTCGCGTATTGCGATGGCGCTGGAGTCGCTAAAACTGTGCGGCGTAGTAGTGATTGGTTTTGCCATTGGTCTGAGTGGACTGGCTTTCTTACAACACGCGACCGAAGCCAGTGAATACACGTTAATTTTGCTACTTTTCCTCGTTGGTATTCAGTTGCGCAATAATGGCATGACCTTAAAGCAGATTGTCCTTAATCGCCGGGGAATGATTGTCGCCGTGGTGGTGGTTGTCAGTTCATTAATTGGTGGTTTAATTAACGCCTTTATTCTTGATCTCCCCATCAATACCGCGCTGGCAATGGCCTCCGGTTTCGGCTGGTATTCTCTTTCCGGTATTTTATTGACCGAATCTTTTGGTCCGGTAATCGGGAGCGCGGCGTTTTTTAATGATCTGGCCCGTGAACTGATTGCTATTATGTTGATCCCTGGGCTGATTCGCCGCAGCCGCTCTACTGCACTGGGCTTATGCGGTGCCACATCAATGGATTTCACCCTGCCCGTTCTTCAACGTACTGGCGGGCTGGATATGGTCCCGGCGGCAATTGTTCACGGTTTTATTCTTAGCCTGTTAGTGCCGATCCTCATCGCCTTTTTCTCTGCGTAATACCTCTCTGGCGGTAGTTCCCTGCCGCCAAAATTGCGCTAAATCAATCTCCCTTAAAGTTGCATGAAAAATCCCTTTTATCCCCGCGTTAAGCGTCTTACCCTTAAACATGTATATTAAATATAACTTTAAAAGGTGTGATCATGTTTTGTGTGCAATGTGAACAAACTATCCGTACTCCGGCAGAAAACGGCTGCTCATACGCGCAGGGGATGTGTGGTAAAACGGCGGAAACTTCTGACCTTCAGGATTTACTCATCGCGGCGCTGCAAGGGCTTTCTGCCTGGGCGGTAAAAGCGCGTGAATACGGCATCATCAACCACGATGTTGACAGCTTCGCGCCACGTGCCTTTTTCTCAACCCTGACCAACGTTAACTTCGATTCTCCGCGTATTGTCGGCTACGCTCGTGAAGCGATTGCCTTGCGCGAGGCGCTGAAAGCACAATGCCTGGCTGTAGATGCCAACGCGCGCGTCGATAACCCGATGGCTGACCTGCAACTGGTGAGCGATGATCTCGGCGAGCTGCAACGTCAGGCAGCAGAATTTACCCCTAACAAAGATAAAGCGGCGATTGGCGAAAACATTCTCGGCCTGCGTCTGCTGTGCCTGTATGGCCTGAAAGGTGCGGCGGCCTATATGGAACACGCGCATGTTCTCGGTCAATACGACAACGATATTTATGCCCAGTACCATAAAATCATGGCGTGGCTGGGGACCTGGCCTGCCGATATGAACGCGCTTCTTGAGTGTTCAATGGAAATCGGCCAGATGAACTTCAAAGTGATGAGCATTCTGGATGCAGGCGAAACCGGTAAATACGGTCACCCGACGCCAACCCAGGTCAACGTCAAAGCGACGGCGGGTAAATGCATTCTGATTTCCGGTCACGATCTCAAAGATCTCTACAACCTGCTGGAACAGACCGAAGGCACGGGCGTTAATGTCTACACCCACGGCGAAATGCTGCCTGCGCATGGCTACCCGGAGCTGCGTAAATTCAAGCATCTGGTCGGTAACTACGGCAGCGGCTGGCAGAATCAGCAAGTGGAGTTCGCTCGTTTCCCTGGCCCCATCGTGATGACCTCGAACTGCATCATCGACCCAACCGTAGGCGCTTATGACGATCGTATCTGGACCCGCAGCATCGTTGGCTGGCCTGGCGTGCGTCATCTGGATGGCGAAGATTTCTCTGCGGTCATCGCCCAGGCGCAACAAATGGCGGGCTTCCCGTACAGCGAAATTCCTCACCTGATCACCGTGGGCTTTGGTCGCCAGACGCTGCTTGGTGCAGCCGATACGCTGATTGATCTGGTTAGCCGTGAAAAACTGCGTCATATCTTCCTGCTTGGTGGCTGTGACGGCGCACGCGGCGAGCGCCACTACTTCACCGATTTCGCCACCAGCGTGCCGGATGACTGCCTGATCCTGACCCTCGCCTGTGGTAAATATCGCTTTAACAAACTTGAGTTTGGCGATATCGAAGGTCTGCCGCGTCTGGTAGATGCAGGTCAATGTAACGATGCTTACTCAGCAATTATTCTGGCTGTCACTCTGGCAGAGAAACTGGGCTGTGGTGTGAACGATCTGCCGCTGTCGCTGGTGCTCTCCTGGTTTGAACAGAAAGCGATTGTCATTCTGCTGACGCTGCTTTCTCTGGGCGTGAAAAATATCGTCACCGGCCCGACTGCACCTGGTTTCCTGACACCAGACCTGCTGGCGGTGCTGAACGAGAAATTCGGCCTGCGTTCTATCACCACTGTTGAAGAAGACATGAAGCAACTGTTGAACGCGTAAGGAGTTTGTCGATGACGATGCCAACGAATCAATGCCCGTGGCGGATACAGGTTCATCACATTACGCAAGAAACGCCGGATGTGTGGACGATTTCCCTGATTTGCCACGATCACTACCCATATCGCGCCGGGCAATATGCACTGGTCAGCGTGCGAAACTCAGCGGAAACGCTGCGTGCTTACACCATTTCCTCCACGCCAGGCGTGAGTGAATATATCACCCTGACCGTGCGGCGGATTGATGACGGTGTCGGCTCCCAGTGGCTGACGCGCGATGTAAAACGCGGTGATTATCTCTGGCTTTCGGACGCGATGGGGGAATTTACCTGCGACGATAAAGCAGAAGATAAATTCCTGTTGCTGGCGGCAGGCTGCGGCGTCACGCCGATTATGTCGATGCGTCGCTGGCTTGCGAAGAACCGTCCACAGGCCGATGTGCGGGTGATCTACAACGTGCGTACGCCGCAGGATGTTATTTTCGCCGATGAGTGGCGTAACTATCCGGTAACGCTGGTGGCAGAAAATAACGTTACCGAAGGCTTTATCGCTGGTCGCCTCACTCGCGAACTGCTGGCAGATGTACCTGACTTAGCTTCACGTACCGTGATGACCTGCGGCCCGGCTCCGTATATGGATTGGGTAGAGCAGGAAGTGAAAGCGCTCGGCGTGACGCGTTTCTTTAAAGAGAAATTCTTCACCCCAGTAGCAGAAGCGGCGACCAGCGGTCTGAAATTCACCAAACTGCAACCGGCACGAGAATTTTACGCCCCGGTTGGCACCACGCTACTGGAGGCGCTGGAAAGCAATAACGTTCCGGTTGTCGCTGCCTGCCGTGCGGGTGTTTGCGGCTGCTGTAAGACAAAAGTGGTTTCCGGTGAATATACGGTGAGCAGTACAATGACGCTGACCGACGCCGAAATCGCTGAAGGTTACGTACTGGCCTGCTCCTGCCATCCGCAGGGGGATTTGGTTCTCGCATAATCGCCTTATGCCCGATGATATTCCTTTCATCGGGCTATTTAACCGTTAGTGCCTCCTTTCTCTCCCATCCCTTCCCCCTCCGTCAGATGAACTAAACTTGTTACCGTTATCACATTCAGGAGATGGAGAACCATGAAACAAACGGTTGCAGCTTATATCGCCAAAACACTCGAATCGGCAGGCGTGAAACGCATCTGGGGAGTCACGGGCGACTCTCTGAACGGTCTTAGCGACAGTCTTAATCGCATGGGCACCATCGAGTGGATGTCCACCCGCCATGAAGAAGTGGCGGCGTTTGCCGCTGGCGCTGAAGCACAACTTTCAGGAGAACTGGCGGTCTGTGCCGGATCGTGCGGCCCAGGCAACCTGCACTTGATCAACGGCCTATTCGATTGCCACCGCAATAACGTTCCGGTACTGGCGATTGCCGCTCATATTCCCTCCAGCGAAATTGGCAGCGGCTATTTCCAGGAAACCCACCCACAAGAGCTATTCCGCGAATGTAGTCACTATTGCGAGCTGGTTTCCAGCCCGGAGCAGATCCCACAAGTGCTGGCAATTGCTATGCGCAAAGCGGTGCTTAACCGTGGCGTTTCCGTTGTTGTATTACCGGGCGACGTGGCGTTAAAACCTGCGCCAGAAGGGGCAACCACGCACTGGTATCATGCGCCACAGCCAGTCGTGATGCCGGAAGAAGAAGAGTTACGCAAACTGGCGCAACTGCTGCGTTATTCCAGCAATATCGCCCTGATGTGTGGCAGCGGCTGCGCGGGGGCGCATAAAGAGTTAGTTGAGTTTGCCGGGAAAATTAAAGCACCTATTGTTCATGCCCTACGCGGTAAAGAGCATGTCGAATACGATAATCCGTATGATGTTGGAATGACCGGGTTAATCGGATTCTCGTCAGGTTTCCATACCATGATGAACGCCGACACGTTAGTGCTACTCGGTACTCAGTTCCCCTACCGTGCGTTCTACCCGACCGATGCCAAAATTATTCAGATTGATATTAATCCAGCCAGCATCGGCGCGCATAGCAAGGTAGATATGGCGCTGGTCGGCGATATCAAATCAACCCTGCGCGCATTGCTGCCACTGGTGGAAGAAAAAACCGATCGCAAGTTTCTGGATAAAGCGCTGGAAGATTACCGCGATGCCCGCAAAGGGCTGGACGATTTAGCTAAACCGAGCGAGAAAGCCATTCACCCGCAATATCTGGCGCAGCAAATTAGTCATTTTGCCGCCGATGACGCCATCTTTACCTGTGACGTCGGCACGCCAACGGTATGGGCGGCACGTTATCTGAAAATGAACGGCAAGCGTCGCCTGTTAGGTTCGTTTAACCACGGTTCGATGGCTAACGCCATGCCGCAGGCGTTGGGTGCGCAGGCAACCGAGCCGGAACGTCAGGTGGTCGCCATGTGCGGCGATGGCGGTTTTAGCATGTTGATGGGCGATTTCCTCTCAGTAGTGCAGATGAAACTGCCGGTGAAAATTATCGTCTTTAATAACAGCGTGCTGGGCTTTGTGGCGATGGAGATGAAGGCCGGAGGTTACCTGACAGACGGTACTGAGCTGCACGACACCAACTTTGCCCGCATTGCCGAAGCGTGCGGCATTACGGGTATCCGTGTAGAAAAAGCCTCTGAAGTTGATGAAGCCCTGCAACGCGCCTTCTCTATCGACGGTCCGGTGTTGGTGGATGTGGTGGTCGCCAAAGAAGAATTAGCCATTCCACCGCAGATCAAACTCGAACAGGCCAAAGGTTTTAGCCTGTATATGTTGCGCGCAATTATCAGCGGACGCGGCGATGAAGTGATCGAACTGGCGAAAACGAACTGGCTAAGGTAAAAAGGGTGGCATTTCCCGTCATAATAAGGACATGCCATGATTGATTTACGCAGTGATACCGTTACCCGACCGAGCCGCGCCATGCTCGAAGCGATGATGGCCGCCCCGGTTGGGGACGACGTTTACGGAGACGACCCTACCGTTAATGCTCTGCAGGACTATGCAGCAGAGCTTTCCGGTAAAGAAGCCGCCATTTTTCTGCCTACCGGCACTCAGGCCAACCTGGTCGCTCTGCTCAGTCACTGCGAACGTGGCGAAGAGTATATTGTCGGTCAGGCCGCGCATAACTATCTGTTTGAAGCCGGTGGCGCAGCGGTGCTGGGCAGTATTCAGCCGCAACCCATCGACGCGGCTGCCGACGGCACGCTACCGCTGGATAAAGTGGCGATGAAAATCAAACCCGACGATATCCATTTCGCCCGCACCAAATTACTCAGTCTGGAAAACACCCACAACGGCAAAGTGCTGCCGCGTGAATACCTGAAAGAAGCATGGGAATTTACCCGCGAGCGCAATCTGGCGCTGCATGTTGACGGTGCGCGCATCTTTAATGCCGTGGTGGCTTACGGCTGCGAACTGAAAGAGATCACGCAATATTGTGATTCGTTCACCATTTGCCTGTCGAAAGGTCTTGGGACGCCAGTCGGTTCATTACTCGTCGGTAATCGTGATTACATTAAACGTGCCATCCGCTGGCGGAAAATGGCCGGTGGCGGGATGCGTCAGTCCGGGATTCTGGCTGCCGCCGGGATGTATGCCCTGGAAAATAACGTCGCACGGTTGCAGGAAGATCACGACAACGCCGCCTGGATGGCGGAGCAACTGCGTGAAGCAGGCGCGGATGTGATGCGTCAGGACACTAATATGCTGTTTGTTCGCGTCGGGGAAGAAAATGCTGCCGCGTTAGGCGAATACATGAAAGCGAGAAACGTGCTGATTAACGCCTCGCCGATTGTCCGCCTGGTGACGCATCTTGACGTCTCGCGCGAACAACTGGCGGAAGTCGCCGCCCACTGGCGCGCATTCCTGGCGCGTTAAGGAGAGAGACGTGCCGCAACGCATTTTAGTTCTCGGTGCCAGTGGCTACATTGGTCAGCATCTGGTGCGCACACTCAGCCAGCAAGGGCATCAGATCCTAGCGGCGGCACGTCATGTCGACAGGCTTGCAAAGCTGCAACTGGCAAACGTCAGTTGCCATAAAGTCGATCTCAGCTGGCCGGATAACCTTCCGGCCCTGTTGCAGGATATCGATACCGTCTATTTTCTGGTGCACAGCATGGGCGAAGGCGGCGATTTTATCGCTCAGGAGCGCCAGCTGGCTCTCAACGTCCGCGATGCGCTACGTGAAGTACCAGTTAAGCAATTAATCTTTCTCAGTTCGTTGCAGGCCCCGCCACATGAGCAGTCGGATCATCTGCGAGCTCGTCAGGCTACGGCGGACATTCTTCGTGAAGCGAATGTACCAGTGACCGAACTTCGGGCCGGAATTATCGTTGGCGCAGGTTCAGCGGCGTTCGAAGTCATGCGCGATATGGTCTACAACCTGCCAGTGTTAACGCCGCCACGCTGGGTACGTTCACGCACCACGCCCATCGCGCTGGAAAACTTGCTGCACTATCTGGTGGCGCTGTTAGACCATCCAGCCAACGAACACCGCATCTTCGAAGCCGCCGGACCAGAGGTGCTCAGTTATCAGCAACAGTTTGAACATTTTATGGCGGTGAGCGGTAAGCGCCGCTGGTTGATCCCCATCCCCCTCCCCACCCGCTGGATTTCGGTGTGGTTTCTCAATGTGATTACTTCCGTACCGCCCACCACCGCCAGGGCGTTGATTCAGGGGCTGAAACACGATCTGCTGGCAGATGATACCGCGCTACGTGCACTCATCCCACAACGGCTGATCGCTTTCGATGACGCGGTACGTAGCACGTTGAAAGAGGAAGAAAAACTGGTCAACTCCAGCGACTGGGGCTACGACGCTCAGGCCTTTGCCCGCTGGCGACCGGAGTACGGTTATTTCGCCAAACAGGCGGGGTTTACCGTTAAAACGTCCGCCAGCCTTGCGGCTTTATGGCTGGTGGTGAACCAAATCGGCGGTAAAGAGCGTTATTTCTTTGGCAATATTTTGTGGCAGACACGGGCGTTGATGGACCGCGCGATCGGTCATAATCTGGCGAAAGGCCGCCCGGAGCGCGAATATTTACAGACCGGCGATGCGGTGGATAGCTGGAAAGTGATTGTCGTTGAACCGAAAAAGCAACTTACGTTGTTATTTGGCATGAAAGCGCCGGGGCTGGGACGACTGTGTTTTACCCTGGAAGATAAAGGTGACTATCGTACTATCGATGTCCGCGCTTTCTGGCATCCGCACGGTATGCCGGGGCTGTTTTACTGGTTATTGATGATCCCCGCGCATCTGTTTATTTTTCGCGGAATGGCAAAACAAATCGCCAGACTGGCAGAACAAAGCACAGATTAATCGACAAAACCTGCGTTATTCTTTCATGTTTCCCATTGCATCATGGGGGAAATCACGGAAGAATGCGCACGTCATTTTCTCAACAACAGTGGATTGATATGAAGGTACTGGTTACCGGCGCCACCAGCGGCTTAGGTCGAAACGCGGTAGAGTTTTTATGCCAGAAAGGCATCAGCGTGCGTGCGAGCGGTCGCAACGAAGCAATGGGTAAATTGCTGGAAAAAATGGGCGCAGAGTTTGTTCCGACGGATCTGACCGAGCTGGTTTCATCACAAGCTAAAGTGATGCTCGCGGGCATTGATACGCTGTGGCACTGCTCCAGCTTTACCTCACCCTGGGGGACACAACAGGCTTTCGATCTGGCTAACGTTCGCGCCACTCGCCGCCTGGGTGAATGGGCTGTCGCCTGGGGTGTGCGTAACTTTATTCATATCTCTTCCCCCTCCCTGTACTTCGATTATCACCACCATCGCAATATTAAAGAAGATTTTCGCCCTCACCGCTTCGCCAACGAGTTTGCCCGCAGCAAAGCAGCCAGCGAAGAAGTGATCAATATGCTTTCGCAGGCGAATCCACAAACGCGCTTTACTATTCTGCGCCCACAAAGTCTGTTCGGACCGCACGATAAAGTCTTTATTCCCCGTCTGGCGCATATGATGCACCACTACGGCAGTATTCTGTTACCGCATGGCGGCAGTGCGCTGGTCGATATGACCTACTATGAAAATGCCGTGCACGCAATGTGGCTGGCAAGCCAGGAAGCCTGCGATAAGCTACCTTCCGGGCGTGTGTACAACATCACCAACGGCGAGCATCGCACACTGCGCAGCATCGTGCAGAAGCTGATCGACGAGTTGAATATTGACTGTCGTATTCGTTCCGTCCCTTACCCGATGCTGGATATGATCGCCCGCAGCATGGAGCGTTTAGGCCGCAAGTCAGCAAAAGAGCCGCCGCTGACCCACTACGGCGCCTCCAAGTTGAATTTTGACTTTACGCTGGATATTACGCGTGCGCAGGAAGAGTTAGGTTATCAGCCGGTCATCACCCTGGATGAAGGCATCGAGAAAACTGCCGCCTGGCTACGCGACCACGGAAAACTGCCGCGCTAATCCTGCCCGTATTTCTCCAGCAATGCTTCGGCAATCGCCTGAGTTTCTGCATCCGCTTCGCCGTTATATAACGTCGGGCGGAAATGCATCTGGAATGCCATAATCACGCGCCGCTGCTCGCGCGGTGTCATATCAGGTTTTACGTCATAACCGTAGCGCGCCAAAAGCTCCAGCAATGACGCGGTATCTACCGGTGTGTGCGGCGCGCGCCCGGCAAGGTAAAAGTTCACCCGCTGCGCATCCGGCCAGGCACCAATCCCCTGCTGCGCCAGTTGCTGCCAGGGAAATAATGGCCCCGGATCGTCTTTGCGCTGCGGTGCGATATCCGCATGTGCCACTACGTTTTCCGGCTTGATGTGATAACGGGCAATAATATCTTTCGCCAGCGGAATAAGCGCCTGAATCTGTGCCTGTTCAAACGGGGCAAAATATTTCACTCCGGATGATTTTTGCCAGCCACGGTTTTCCAGCTCAATGCCAATAGAGGTGTCGTTAAGGCGCGTTGCCCCGCGCCAGGCGCTAATCCCCGCATGCCAGGCCAGTTCTTGTTCCGGCACCAGTTGCCAGATGCGCGGTTTACCGTTGTATCGCGGTGGCACCGCAGGGATCAGATAATGCGAGCTGACCTGCTTATCAGTCAGTGTCGCCAGCGAGCTATCAAAATCATCTGCGGTGTAGTGGATCACCAGCACTTTAATGCGCGGATACGCCGCCTGCGCCTGGTGTCGGGTATCAAGCTGATATCCCTCTTTCTCGACAATGCCTTTTTCGCCTGCACACCCTGCCAGTAACAGAGCGGCAGCGACCAGCCAGAAGACTCTTCTCATCGACGCGTTTTCACCGCCGTACCGCTGACGCTAACCATCAGCATACTGCCGTTTTGCCCGACCGTTTCGTAGTCGATATCAATACCAACTACGGCATCGGCCCCCAGCGCCCGCGCCTGGGAGCCTAATTCCTCAAAGGCGATCTCCCGTGCTTTACGCAGTTCTTTTTCATACGCACCGGAACGTCCGCCAACGATATCGCGGATACCGGCAAAGAAATCACGGAAAATATTGGCACCTAAAATCGCTTCGCCGGTCACCACACCGCAATATTCAACGATGGTCAGGCCTTCCAGAGTTGGGGTTGTAGAAAATTGCATGATCGATCTCCTTGTTTGTTAAGCCTTCGATCTCTAAAGCATTATCGGACTGATATGCCATGTTGGGAAGAAGGTTTTGATCAGTTTAGGAAATCATCTCATTGTGTCAAAAACACCCACTTAAGTCTTTACGATTATCCGTTGCATAACCCGATATTGGTTTCATTATAGGGTACCGCTTACCTGTCTTATTATTTTGCACCAACAACATTAATGAGCGGAAAGAGGCAACTTATATTGTAAATGACTCCTAAAGTCTTCCCCATCTTGTGACTGAGGTCTATACCGCTGGATTGCTTTTTGGTCAGCCGCCGCAAAACAAGAAAGTAATAAGATCTCAATGCTTTTGTCATTAATATAAGCGAAGATCATTCTTGCAAACTCGTATATAAACGCCCGATCCTGAGCGCTTAATAGTTTAATACAATATTTATTTTTAAGAGAGAAAATAATTTCAAGGAAAGCATCCGCAGCAACCTTCACGTTATTCCCGGCGTTCATATTATATATATCCCTTGCACAGATAGAGTACAGAGATAGTAAACAGCCATACAAATAATCACTTATTAATTCTTTTGTCCATTTTACAGGCAACCAGGGTTTTATCTTGACACCATGCATACTACATTCATGAAAAAGACATTTGCTGAGATTAACTCTTATCATATCAACATTGAAAAAATTGCAGTTAATAAATTTTAAAGAATGAGTATTTACGTTATTAATTTTAACAGATCTAAACGAAATATTTTTGAATGCACTGTTTATTACATTGCTATTTGTTATTTTAACATCACCTAAACTGCCGTTTTCAAAACAACATTTTTTCAATATGCTTTCATTCACAACAGTGTGTGATAAATAGAGATTACTTATGTTTTGCTTTATTAATGCCACGTCATTAAAATGACTATATTTAATGAAACAACCATCATTGAGTAGTGTTTTAAGATTGACTAAATTACTTGCATCTTCACGTACCATCGTGGCAACTGGAACAGGCAGAGACATGAAAACTTCTTCATTCACCATCAAGTGAATCATGCATTGCGTTCCCTTTGTCATATCCACACTTACGCTACAAATATCGTGGTAATGCGAAGAGTGCATTTCAGGAAACAGATTAAACACGGTATCTTGAAAGGCACTAAATCGTGTTAATAAATCCTGATAATGAACAGGTTTTGTTTCAAAATTATCATCAGCAAATCCAAGCACTATTGCATGCTCTACATCTAACGCAGTTTCAAATGACTCTTCTTCTGTAAAATCATTATTTAAAACCTCACCTGACGTATTATCACTGTCATAAAAAGTGCTCATCAATGCGATATTGTTTGTTACAGCGTCTTTATCGATATTCTCACTAATAGCATATCGCCTGCTATAATCATAAAAATGAATAAATGCGTCCTTTATAAAGGATATATATTGTTCTTTGTTAAAGTCAATACGACTGTATAACTTTTCAAAAATCACATTCGCAATCTTACTACCAATGGTATACCTGTATAATAATGGGTGCGATTCAATCGTAAAATACTTATCTAATTGTTCTTGTAATTTATTCTCATAGTCCAGTGGGAAAAGAAACTGTTGTCTTTCAAGTTTTCCATTCGATACATTACGTATTCCAATAGAGATTCTTTCATTACCCGCTTTTATTTCAACTTCGTTATCTTCTGATTTACCCAGATATTTTTTAACATCAATCTCGAAAGTATTGCTAAAAAATGTATTAAATTGGTAATTCGCTGATGGAATATTTTCCGCGAGCAACACATCATTTTTTATGAGATCACTGTCAGCATTTATTGCTAATATCAGATGCAAGTAGATGGTATCCCATGTAGACAACTCACCCTTACGACTGGGATTTAATATCGCGAAAAATTCCCTCAGTGAATCCAGGAAATTATCACTTTGATTTAGTTGTGTGCCTGGAAATGATGATGCTTGATCAGATATATTGTTTATCATATTAAAAATCACCCAAGAAAAACGATAATCCACCGAACTCCTCGCGCTTTATAATTATAAAAGCACAACGCCTTTTGTATTTATATTAATTAACGAAATACTGAAGCAATTTAATTTATTCTTCACTCAAATTCATTAGCTTAAATTCTTTACCCACAATTGTAGCATAAATAATATTATCGAGAGTCAAAGCTGGGACTATCAAATTTCGCTCATTTTCAAAAATACAACGTAATTTTGGCAATCATCTTAATCGCAGGATCTCTTATCGCATGTGAAAAATTTTGTAATGATTAGACAATAACCGCATTCATTTATCACGCGTTATAAATGTGAAACTGGCTTCTTGCAGATGCTCTTAACCTCTACAGGAGGATTTATACCACCATTTCAGAACTATCATATTTACCTTAAATGATCATTTCAGCCATATAACACGCTCAACCTCACAAATGGTTTACACTGTCTATTGTTTGGGTAATTTAAGTAAGTCAGCTACGAGCAACCTTGAGTGGGTCGCCAGCAATGGACTCAAACCCAATCAGGTGTTCAGATTGTTTCAGAATTGTATTAAAAACAATGTATTAAATAATCTGATAGCGTTTGGTCGTAGTGTGACGCAGACAGCAAGCTAATAAGGAAATGATTATGCGCTACCGTTCACTATCTCTACTTATTCCATGTGCACTGCTGCTGAGTGCCTGTACCACCGTCACGCCAGCTTATAAAGATAACGGCCCCCGCACCGGTTCCTGTGTCCAGGGAGGGCCTGACAGTGTGGCTCAACAATTCTACGACTACCGCATTCAACATCGCAGCAATGACATTACCGCCCTGCGCCCCTATTTGAGTGACAAACTGGCAACCCAACTTAGCGATGCCAGCCGCGATAATAGTCATCGTGAATTGTTAAGCAGCGATCCGTTCTCCAGTCGAACCACCTTGCCAGACAGCGCCCACGTTGCCAGTGCATCGACTATCCCTAATCGTGATGCCCGTAACATTCCATTGCGGGTGGATCTCAAACAGGGTGACCAGGGCTGGCAGGATGAAGTGTTAATGATTCAGGAAGGCCAGTGTTGGGTCATCGACGATGTGCGCTACTTAGGCGGTAGCGTTCATGCCACGGCGGGTACGCTCCGTCAGTCCATCGAGAATCGCTAACGCCTTGATCAACCAATAAACCCCGTAAATTATCCGGCATTTCGTGAGGAATGCCGACATTTATGCTCACCGACCACCGCCCCCGTTATTTTGTGCTATGTTTATTGAATAATGCGCTTTGCTTTTAACTTTTAAAGCATAAATATTGCATAATTATTCTGTTAAAGGTACTATCTTCGACCTCAATAGCTATCAGACTGCCAGTATACGAGTGTCAATGAGTATTCAATTAAACGGCATTAATTGCTTCTACGGCGCGCATCAGGCGCTGTTCGATATCACGCTGGATTGCCCACAGGGCGAAACGCTGGTGTTACTTGGCCCCAGCGGCGCGGGTAAAAGCTCGCTGCTGCGTGTACTCAATCTGCTTGAGATGCCGCGCTCCGGTACGCTCAACATTGCAGGCAACCATTTCGATTTCACCAAAACACCCTCTGACAAAGCGATTCGCGATTTGCGTCGTAACGTTGGCATGGTGTTTCAGCAATACAACCTGTGGCCGCATCTGACCGTGCAGCAAAACCTGATTGAAGCGCCCTGCCGTGTACTGGGGTTGAGTAAAGATCAGGCGCTGGCCCGTGCAGAAAAACTGCTGGAACGTCTGCGTCTCAAACCTTATAGCGATCGTTACCCGCTGCATCTTTCTGGTGGTCAGCAGCAGCGTGTTGCTATTGCCCGTGCGTTGATGATGGAACCGCAGGTACTGCTGTTCGATGAACCGACCGCCGCACTGGACCCGGAAATTACGGCACAAATCGTCAGCATCATTCGTGAGCTGGCAGAAACGAATATTACCCAGGTGATCGTCACCCACGAAGTTGAAGTGGCGCGTAAAACCGCCAGCCGAGTGGTGTATATGGAAAATGGTCATATCGTAGAACAAGGCGACGCGAGCTGCTTTACCGAGCCGCAAACCGAAGCATTTAAAAACTATCTCTCTCACTAAGATTCGGGATAACAACAATGAAAAAAGTTCTGATTGCCGCGTTAATTGCAGGTTTTAGTCTTTCCGCCACAGCTGCCGAAACCATTCGTTTTGCTACCGAAGCCCCCTATCCTCCGTTTGAATCGATTGATGCAAACAACCAGATCGTTGGTTTTGACGTCGACCTGGCGCAGGCACTGTGTAAAGAGATTGATGCAACCTGTACTTTCTCTAACCAGGCGTTTGACAGCCTGATCCCAAGCCTGAAATTCCGTCGCGTAGAAGCAGTGATGGCGGGCATGGATATCACTCCGGAGCGTGAAAAGCAGGTACTGTTTACTACCCCGTACTATGACAACTCTGCCCTGTTTGTGGGTCAGCAAGGCAAATACACCAGTGTTGATCAGCTGAAAGGCAAAAAAGTCGGCGTTCAGAACGGGACGACACACCAGAAGTTCATTATGGATAAGCACCCGGAAATCACCACCGTTCCGTATGACAGCTACCAGAACGCAAAACTGGATCTGCAAAACGGGCGTATCGACAGCGTATTTGGTGACACCGCAGTGGTCACTGAGTGGCTGAAAGATAACCCAAAACTGGCGGCAGTGGGCGATAAAGTGACCGATAAAGATTATTTCGGTACTGGCCTCGGCATCGCGGTACGTCAGGGAAACACTGAACTGCAGCAGAAACTCAACACTGCGCTGGAAAAAGTGAAGAAAGATGGCACTTACGAAACCATCTACAACAAATGGTTCCAGAAGTAATTCCTGATGAATGAATTTTTTCCTTTAGCAAGCGCCGCCGGGATGACCGTCGGCCTTGCCGTTTGTGCATTGATTGTCGGGCTGGCGCTGGCGATGTTCTTTGCGGTATGGGAGTCAGCGAAATGGCGTCCTGTCGCGTGGGCAGGTTCAGCGCTGGTAACCATTCTGCGTGGCCTGCCAGAAATTCTGGTAGTGCTGTTTATCTATTTTGGCTCCTCGCAGTTACTGCTGACGCTTTCGGATGGCTTCACTATCAATCTTGGGTTCGTGCAGATCCCGGTGCAGATGGACATTGAGAACTTCGACGTGAGTCCGTTCCTTTGTGGTGTCATCGCTCTGTCACTGCTGTATGCCGCCTATGCCTCGCAAACGCTGCGCGGCGCGTTGAAAGCTGTACCGGTGGGCCAGTGGGAATCTGGTCAGGCGCTGGGGCTGTCGAAATCGGCTATCTTTTTCCGTCTGGTGATGCCGCAGATGTGGCGTCATGCGCTGCCTGGCCTCGGTAACCAGTGGCTGGTGCTGCTGAAAGATACCGCGCTGGTCAGTTTGATTAGTGTGAATGATTTAATGTTACAAACCAAAAGCATTGCTACTCGTACCCAGGAACCATTTACCTGGTACATTGTGGCGGCGGCGATTTACCTGGTGATCACCCTGCTCAGTCAGTACATTCTCAAACGCATTGACCTGCGCGCGACACGTTTTGAGCGGAGGCCCAGCTAATGTTTGAGTATTTACCCGAGCTGATGAAAGGGCTGCACACCAGCCTGACGCTAACCGTTGCCTCGCTGATTGTGGCACTGATTCTGGCATTGATTTTTACCATCATCCTGACGCTGAAAACGCCGGTGCTGGTGTGGCTGGTGCGGGGTTATATCACGCTGTTTACCGGTACGCCGCTGCTGGTGCAGATCTTCCTGATTTATTACGGGCCGGGCCAGTTTCCGACGTTGCAGGAGTATCCGGCACTGTGGCATTTGTTGTCAGAACCGTGGTTATGTGCGCTGATTGCGTTATCGCTGAACAGTGCGGCGTATACCACGCAGCTGTTTTACGGTGCAATTCGTGCGATCCCAGAAGGTCAGTGGCAGTCCTGTAGCGCCCTGGGAATGAGCAAAAAAGATACGCTGGCGATCCTGCTGCCGTATGCCTTTAAACGCTCGCTCTCTTCTTATTCCAACGAAGTGGTGCTGGTGTTCAAAAGTACCTCTCTGGCTTACACCATTACGCTGATGGAAGTGATGGGATACAGCCAGTTGTTGTACGGACGCACCTACGATGTAATGGTGTTCGGTGCGGCAGGGATTATTTACTTGGTCGTCAACGGCCTGCTGACGCTGATGATGCGTCTGATCGAGCGCAAAGCACTGGCATTCGAACGGCGGAATTAATGTAGCTGCGTACATTCGCCGGGGGGGTTTGTAGGTCTGATAAGACGCGCCAGCGTCGCATCAGACATCAGCACGGTGCCTGTGCCGGATGCGGCGTGGACGCCTTATCCGGCCTACATAGTGCATAAATTCTTATAATGAAGACGGACAACTCACTAAGTTATCCGTCTTTTTTTATTTCATTTAAATTATTTAATCATGTTTATTGCATATAAATTCACTTGATGGCATTGTTATCCCATGCCGCAGACACGGCCAAAAATCATAAGATTGACAGACGGGAGTTCCATCATGAAAAAGTTAGTTCTTGCCGCTTTACTTGCTTCCTTTACTTTCGGTGCTTCTGCCGCAGAGAAAATCAATTTTGGCGTTTCAGCCACCTATCCACCCTTTGAATCTATAGGTGCTAATAATGAGATTGTCGGCTTTGATATCGATCTGGCAAAAGCCTTGTGCAAACAAATGCAGGCAGAATGTACTTTTACTAATCACGCGTTCGACAGCCTGATCCCGTCACTGAAATTCAGAAAATATGACGCCGTAATCTCCGGTATGGATATCACCCCGGAGCGTAGCAAGCAGGTTTCGTTTACCACACCCTACTATGAAAACTCAGCCGTCGTGATTTCCAAAAAAGATACCTACAAAACGTTTGCCGACCTGAAAGGCAAACGCATTGGGATGGAAAACGGTACGACGCACCAGAAATATATTCAGGATCAGCACCCGGAAGTGAAAACTGTCTCCTATGACAGTTATCAGAATGCCTTTATCGATCTGAAAAATGGTCGTATTGATGGGGTATTTGGTGACACCGCGGTGGTAAACGAATGGCTGAAAACCAATCCGCAACTGGGCGTTGCGACTGAAAAAGTGACCGATCCGCAATACTTCGGCACCGGCCTGGGTATCGCTGTACGTCCGGATAACAAAGCTCTGCTGGAAAAACTGAATAACGCGCTGGCAGCAATTAAAGCTGACGGTACATATCAGAAAATCAATGACCAGTGGTTTCCGCAGTAATTGAGACTGATGACAAAAGTAAGATTGCCTGATGCGCTGCGCTTATCCGGCCCACATCAACTCTGCAATGTATTGATTTAGCATGATTTTGTAGGCCGGATAAGGCGTTCACGCCGCATCCGGCATGAACAAAGCGCACCTGATCAGCAATCTGAAGCCGCACCTGTGGCTTTTTTATTGCTTCACCAGCAGCGTCAACACTTCATAGTGCGCGGTGTGCGGGAACATATCAAAAAGCTGTACCCGTTCGATGCGGTAACCTGGCAGTTCGCGGATATCTTTCGCCATGGTTTGGGCGTTACAGCTGGAGTAGATAATAAAACGCGGTGCCATCGTTGAAAGATAATCACACAGCGGTTTACCAATGCCGCGGCGCGGCGGGTTAACCAGCACCAGCTCCGGCACCTCCCCCTGAGCAGTGGCAAACTGAGTGGAGTCCAGCGCCTGAAATTGTAAACGAGTTAAGCCCAGTTCAGCGGCTGACTGCTTTGCACAGGCAATGGCCTCTGGCGCAATTTCGATCCCGGTTAACTGCATGTCAGGCGTCGCGCAGTGTAAACCAAAGCCCCCCACACCGCAGAACAGATCCCACATATGTTTAACCGGCAGCTGTCGTACCCAGTCGCGCGCGGTGGCGTACAACTGGCTGGCGACCGCCGGATTAGTCTGGAAGAAACTTTGCGGACGGATCCACAGCGGTACGTCATTAAAACGCTCCGCCAGTGCCTGTTGTTCGGTCAGGTAGATCTCCGTCTCCCCTTCCATAATCGCCATATGTACCGGCTGAATATTGACGGTAATAACTTTCAGCTGCGGTAGTTGTTCGTGTAACCACGGCAGCGCCTTACGCAGTTGCGCCAGCTTGGTATCAGAACGCAGTACAAAGCGCAGCATCATGCCGCCATCACTCTGGCTTTCAGTCAGCAGAATGTATTTCAGTTCGCCACGCTTACGCGCCACGTTGTAGGGCGTTAACCCCGCTCGGGCGATAAACGGTTTTAGCGCCGCAAAAACGGGCGCAAATGAGGCTGGATAAAGCGGGCAGTCACAAAGGTCTTCCGGCGTGCCATCGCGATGCAGCATACCGAGCAGTGTTTTTTCAACGCTACCACTCACCACCATTTTGGCTTTATTACGAAACCCTTGTTCCGGGCCTGACACCGGCGCGCACCATTCCTCAACCGGAAAATCGGCGAGCAGATTTTTAAGATCGGCGGTTTTAGCGGAGAGTTGCTCTGGAATCGGCTGCGTTATCCACTGACAGGAACGACAGCGACCCGCGTCGTAAAGTGCGCACTGCATACATTGACCTTCACATCATCAGGGGCGACGATTATACACATTATTGCAACTGGAAGAACCGCCGACTGGTCGAGGGAACGAACAGCAGCATCAGGATGAGCATATCCGGCAGCTTCTGCAGCATCAGGCTATGGAAGATTTCACGTTTTGATTCACCGGGAATGCTGAACAGCTCCGGATAACCGTACCCCAGCGAAGCCGCCCACAAGTAACTTGCGGCGGTGATTTGTGTCAGCAGATATAGCCAGCGCGCCCAGCGACGCCCTTTCACCAGTGAAAACGCACACCAGATCTCAATGAAAACCAGCACCAGACTGCTTAAAAAGACCAGCGTTAAACTCCAGGTTTGTACGCTGCGATGAATGAACTCGCCAATACCGCGCACGCCCAGCGTATTGAAAATCATCAGCACGTCGAGGCCACGGATCATAATAATGGCGAGCGCCGCCACCTGCACCAGCGCAGGCACATTCAGGCGAGCATGAGATGAAGATGTTTTCTTAAAAAATCCCAACGTTTCGTCTTCCATGAAAACAATGCCGCGACATGCGCGGCATTATGTAGCCAGGTTGGCAAATTTTAGTGTCTTCAGCCACGTCTTGCACGTTGGATGTCGCGTATCCGCTGTTTTTCTGCGCGCGCCATCAGATACCAGGCGATAAATCCGACAATTCCGACCGCGCCGAGGATCAATGTTGCCAGGGCGTTGATTTCCGGATTCACCCCCATCCGCACGCTGGAAAAGACCAGCATCGGTAACGTGGTGGCTCCCGGCCCGGAAACAAAGCTGGCGATCACCAGATCATCAAGCGACAAAGTAAAAGCCAGTAACCAGCCAGAAATGATCGCGGGCATGATCATCGGTAGCGTAATGACGAAAAACACTTTCAGCGGCGTCGCACCGAGATCCATCGCGGCTTCTTCTATCGAGCGATCCAGTTCCCGCAGACGCGACGAAATAACGACCGCCACATAAGCCGTACAGAAAGTGACATGCGCCAGCCAGATGGTAAGCATACCGCGGTCCGCAGGCCAGCCAATGGCATGAGCAAGCGCGACGAATAATAACAACAGCGACAAGCCCGTGATGACATCTGGCATTACTAGCGGCGCGGTGATCATAAAGGCAAAGCCATTTGATCCGCGAAACCTGCCAAAGCGCACCAGCACCACCGCCGCAATAGTCCCGAGGATCGCCGCCGCCGTTGCCGCACAGGCAGCAATTGTCAGGCTTGAACCAACCGCACTCATCATCGCGTCATCGCGCAATAACTCACCATACCAGCGCGTTGACCAGCCGCCCCACACCGTCACCAGCTTCGAGCTGTTAAACGAATAGATAACCAGCATCAGCATTGGCGCGTAGAGAAAGGTAAAGCCCAGCAGCAAAATCACAATCCGCCAGGGCGAACGAACTACCGGTAAATTATTCATCCGTGTTCTCCCACGCTTTTTTGCTGGTGTTTGTGGAACCACATTATCGGCACAATTAGCAGCAGCAACATGATGATCGCTACCGCCGAGGCCACCGGCCAGTCGCGGTTATTGAAAAACTCTTGCCATAGCACGCGCCCGATCATGATGCTGTCCGGGCCACCGAGCAGTTCCGGGATCACAAACTCGCCCACAGCCGGGATAAACACCAGCATCGATCCGGCAATAATCCCACCTTTAGTCAGCGGCACGATCACAGTAAAGAACGTTTTCAGCGGTCGTGCACCGAGATCCAGCGCTGCTTCCACCAGCGAATAATCAATACGAATCAACGCGGTATAAATCGGCAGCACCATAAACGGCACGTAGGCGTAAACAATGCCAATATAAACTGCCAGATTGGTATGAAGAATGGTCAGCGGTTGATCGATAACCCCCAGCCACAGCAGAAAATTATTCAGCACACCGTTGTTTTTTAATATTCCCATCCAAGCATAAACGCGGATCAGAAACGAGGTCCACGACGGCAGGATCACCAGTAGTAATAAAATATTACGGGTCGAAGGCTTACTGTGCGCCACCGCCCACGCCAGCGGATAGCCGATCAGTAAACAGCAAAATGTCGAAATCGCAGCCACCTGTAGCGACTGGAGATAAGCATCGAAATAGAGCGGATCGTCGGTCAGTTGCAGAAAATTACCGAGATTAAGAGTGATGGACAGTTGCCCGTCAGCCCACTCCATCAGTTCGGTATAAGGTGGAATAGCGCGCGCCATCTCCGCCAGGCTTATTTTAAAGACAATCAGAAATGGCAGCAGAAACAGCAAGATCAACCAGATATATGGCAACGCAATGACCAGTTTGCGCCCATGCTTCATTTGCAGCTGCGACAACCACAGCTTAAATCCGCCCGGCGGTTTCGACTGGGCAGCAGGTTCAAGTGTATTCATCTTTGCTCCTTAAACCGTCAGCACCACACAGCTGTCCACTTCCCAGCACAAACGCACTTCGTCGCCCCAGGTCGGTAACCCTTTACGATGACGATGGGCGTTTTGTAGCTGGGCACTAATCATCTGCCCACTTTTCAGACGAACGTGATACACCGAAAGATCGCCGAGATAGGCAATGTGTATCACCTCCCCCACCGCGAAGTTACAACCATTGGCGGGCGGCTCTTCGCAAAGCATGATTTTTTCCGGGCGCAGCGCCACATGTACCGGCACGTTATCGACCACCGAGGCATCCGCGTCGACTTTCAGTGGATGCACCAGCCCCGGCGAATCAAGCACCAAGCCATCTTCCTGACGCTCTTTGAGTACGCCTTCAAAGACGTTTACCGAGCCAATAAATTCGGCGCTATAGCGGGTAGTCGGATGCTCGTAGATCTCTTCCGGTTCGCCAATCTGGACAAATTTCCCACGATTCATAATGGCGATGCGCCCCGCCATGGTCATCGCCTCTTCCTGATCGTGGGTGACCATCACACAAGTCACACCGACGCGCTCCAGAATATCCACCACTTCAAGCTGCATCCGGTCACGCAGCTTTTTATCCAGCGCGCCCATCGGCTCGTCGAGCAGTAATAGTTTCGGGCGCTTGGCAAGGCTTCGGGCCAGGGCCACACGCTGTCGCTGACCACCAGAAAGCTGATGCGGTTTACGTTTGGCGAACTCCTGCATGTGCACCAGGCCGAGCATCTCATTGACCCGACTGGAAATTTCCGCTTTCGGTAGTTTGTCCTGTTTCAGGCCAAAAGCGATGTTCTGTTCCACGGTCATATGCGGAAACAGCGCGTAAGACTGAAACATCATATTGATGGGGCGCAGGTAAGGCGGAACCTGTGACAAATCGACGCCATCAAGCATTATCTGTCCGGCAGAAGGTTGTTCGAAACCTGCCAGCATACGCAGCAGCGTGGACTTGCCACAGCCGGATGCGCCCAGCAGCGCGAAGATTTCACCTTTGTAGATGGTCAGGCTGACATCATCCACCGCATGTTGACCATCGTAGGATTTGGTGAGGTTGCGGATTTCTAATAGCGGCGTCAGCGCCTTACGGGTTTTCGCCTGCGGGCGAGGGATAGCGTCATTCACGGCTGCTCTCCGGCATTGAATGTGTGCAAGCGCACCATGATGGTGCGAATTGCCGGCGGGTGTGGTGCGCCCGCCCGGCATCTAAGGCTGCGGATTATTTTCCGCTCTTCACTTTGGTCCACGCGCGGGTGCGCACACGGTCGATTTTCGGGTCCTGCACTTTCAGAGTGAACAGCTTCGCACGAACATCCGCAGGCGGATAAATACCCGGGTTCTCATGGACTTCCGCACTCACCAGCGGCGTGGCTGCTTTATTGGCGTTGACATAGAACACATGGTCGGAAATATGCGCTACTACATCCGGGCGCAGCAGGTAATTCAGGAACTGATAGGCTTCGTCTTTGTTTTTGGCATCCGCTGGCATGGCGAATACATCAAAGAACGCCATCGCCCCTTCTTTTGGAATCGAGAACGAGACATTCACTCCATTCTTCGCTTCCTTCGCGCGGTTTGACGCCTGCCAGACATCACCTGCCCAGCCGATAGCGACGCAAATATCGCCGTTTGCCAGGTCGTTAATGTATTGAGATGAATGGAAATAACGAATGTTCGGGCGCAGCTTTAACAGCAGATCGGTTGCCGGTCCGGTGTAATCATCCGCTTTAGTGCTGTTGGGATCTTTGCCGAGATAATTCAACACGGTAGCAAAAACTTCTTCTGGCGCATCCAGGAAAGAGACACCGCAGCTTTTCAGTTTTTCCAGATTTTCAGGTTTGAGGATCAAGTCCCAGCTATCGACGGGCGCGTTTTCGCCCAGCACAGCTTTAACTTTATCAACGTTATAGCCAATCCCGGTCGTCGCCCACATATAGGGCATAGCAAATTTATTGTCGGGATCGTGTTTGGCGACCAGCTTCAGCAGCTCCGGGTCGAGATTCTTCCACTCCGGCAATTTGCTTTTGTCCAGCGGCTGGAAAACTCCCGCAGTCAACTGGCGTTCTAGAAAGCTGGCAGATGGAACCACCAAGTCAAAGCCGGTGCTACCCGCCATTAATTTGCCTTCCAGTACTTCGTTAGAGTCGAAAACATCGTAGACGACTTTAATACCGGTTTCTTTTTCAAAATTGGCCACCGTGTCAGGGGCGATATAATCAGACCAGTTATAAATGTGGAGTGTTTTTTGTTCAGCCGCGAGCGTGCCGACAGAGACGGCCATCAGAGCACCCGCAACCAGACCCGATAGCCATTTTTTATTTAAGGCGGTCACATCTCTTTCCTTCTGAAAGTTCGTTAACAAACGAACAAAAGTTGTCACACTGAAAGATATGCAATAAACGTGCATATTTTTTTATCGGCGCGGTGTAAGAAAAGAGAACTCTCTCCCGGCCAGCACTGCTCGCTATATAGAAGCATCGCAAGAATAACTTTAGCCAGGGTTTGAGACTATAGCTCGGATTAAAAAACGGTATTTAACAAATTTTTATGCGTATTTGCTCTATGTGATAAAGCCAAATCGACACAAGAGAAGTGAAATAATCTTTAAGAAAAGGTTAAAAACAGCAGATAATTTTGCAGCGCGCAGTCACTGCGGCAGCGACTGCGTGCTCGAAAGGAATTATCAGTGGAGAAAATAGTTTTCGGTAACGTTGTTTTGCCCTTCATCGTCAGTCGGTAACAGCAGTTGATGGGCATTAGCTTCAAGAATGACCATCGAAATCTGCTCTTCGCTCTGACGCACGAACCATGCAAACTGCTCATAGGTTACGCCCTGCATAACGGATAAAGACTGGCAAACCACCAGCTTTGGCAGATTATCATCCTGCATATCAAGAAATGCTTTCACGGTCAGCGAACTGGCATTGATGGCAGATAAATCCGCCGCCAGCGGCAATACGGCTGAAGGTCGGACTTCCGCCATGGCAGAAAACAGGATCGTGTTATCGATCAGATCGATTTTGGCATCAAAGACACCGTCGAAATTCTGCATATGGGGCAGATGCAGAGCCTGACAGTTATCACATTCAAAAAAACTCATCCCCAGGTCATCGAGCCATTGACGCAGCGTATCCAGACCAGGAACGACCAGCGATGTCATAATTTTGTACAACCTCTTTCGATAAAAAGACCGGCACAGCTTACGCAAAAAGCGCAGGCAAAACCATGATCAGTAATGTGATTGCGACTAACCACCCGTTTTCAGGCAATATTCTGTCGTAGCGTGGCGTTCGATCCAGCGGATCATTTTACCCGCGATATCGATACCGGTGGTTTTTTCTATTCCTTCCAGCCCCGGCGACGCATTCACTTCCATCACCAACGGCCCGCGATTAGCACGCAGAATATCCACACCAGCAACGTCCAGCGCCATCGTTCGCGCGGCTTTTATCGCGATTTCACGCTCCTGTGGTGTGATACTGGCGACGCTTGCCGCGCCGCCACGATGCAAATTGGAACGAAAATAGCCCTCTTTCGCCCGCCGTTCAATCGCAGCGACCACTTCATCACCAACAACCAGACAGCGGATATCGCACCCTTGCGCCTCTTTGATATATTCCTGCACCAGAATATGCGCGTTCAGACCGCGGAAAGCGTCAATCACGCTTTCCGCCGCCTGACGAGTCTCCGCCAGCACGACGCCAATTCCCTGCGTGCCTTCAACCAACTTGACCACCAGCGGCGCACCACCGACCATGTCGATTAAATCGCTGGTATCATCCGGCGAATGCGCAATGCCCGTGACAGGCAGGTCGATGCCCTGACGCGCCAGCAGTTGCATGGAACGCAATTTGTCACGCGCCCGGGCAATGGCGACCGACTCATTGAGCGGATAGCTCCCCAGCATCTCGAACTGGCGCAGTGCCGCCGTCCCATAAAAGGTAATGGCGGTGCCAATACGCGGGATCACTGCGTCAAAATGGGGTAACTTGCGGCCTTTGTAGTAAATAGAAGACGCCGCAGGATTTATGTTCATGTAGCAAGAAAGCGGATCAAGAATTTCAACCAGGTGACCGCGCTGTATAGCGGCTTCACGCAGCCGCTTACACGAATAGAGCGTTCCATCCCGGGACAATATGGCAATTTTCACCCTGCACCTCTCTGTCAGACCTGGTCAAAAGCCCGCGTATCATACATCGACGTGGCGGTTTTAGCGCGTCGCCCAACCCTGTTTGTGCAAATAATCCAGAATAAATGGGCGGCTTTCTTTAATGATTGTTCGGCGGATATGATCGCTCCAGGTATCCCAGCGATTATTGCTGCCACGGGTGAGGTAATATTCCGCCAGTTGCTCGTCATACTGCGCCAGTGCGTCTTTATCCAGCGGTTGATAGCTGTTTTCATGCACCAAAATGGAGGCCGGTAAACGCGGCTTGAGATCCGGATTATCCGCAGGCCAGCCAAGGCACAGCCCAAACAGCGGCAGAACATGCTGCGGTAATTTCAGCAGTTTCGTCACCGCTTCAATATTATTGCGCAGGCCGCCGATATATACCCCGCCCAATCCCAGCGATTCCGCTGCGGTTAATGCATTCTGCGCCATCATTGCCGTATCAACGACACCGAGCAACAGTTGTTCCGCCAGGCCGAGCTGAGCATCCGGACAGATCTGTAAATGGCGGTTAAAGTCGGCACAGAACACCCAGAACTCCGCCGCTTGCGCTACGTGTTTTTGCCCGCCGGTCAGCGTCACCAGTTCTTCACGTAATGCTTTGTCGGTAATGCGAATAATGCTACTACACTGCAAAAAACTGGAACTGGACGTCGCACGGGCGCTGTTAATAATCGCCTCACACTGCGCTTCGGAAATGGGTTCATCAGTGAAATGGCGAATGGCGCGATGGCCACAAATAAGTTCAATGGTTGGCGTCATTATCTTTTTCTCTTTCTGAACGTGAATATTGCGGTGGACAGTTCATCAGCTGTGGGGCAAGACGTTTTGCCACCTGAAGAATAACCACCACCGCAGCGGGAAGCATGAGCAAAACACCGAGAAAAATCATCAGAATCTGCACTTCTGGCCGAGAAAATGGCTCAGGCAGCGACAGGGAGTCGCTTACCGACAGCAGCGCCACCGCCAGTAGCATCATTCCGATAAATTCCAGTATCAACACGCCTTTAGGCAATTTACCGATCGCGCGCATACGCTTCCCTCTGCAAAGTGAGCCTTCAGTCTAAAACTTTTCACTGTATTGTGTTTAACAGTTATAGCTTTTAGCAATTAATGCAACAGGTTAAACCTACTTTCAGCGAATACATTTTAGCGTGATCATTACAGGCATAAATCTATGAGGAGAGAAATAATGCAAACCGTTATTTTTGGTCGTTCGGGTTGCCCTTACTGTGTGCGTGCAAAAGATCTGGCTGAGAAATTGAGCAATGAACGCGATGATTTTCAGTATCAGTATGTAGATATTCGTGCGGAAGGGATCACTAAAGAAGATCTACAACAAAAGGCAGGTAAACCCGTAGAAACCGTGCCGCAGATTTTTGTCGATCAGCAACATATCGGCGGCTATACCGATTTTGCTGCATGGGTGAAAGAAAATCTGGACGCCTGATCGTCTGACAAGCCCTCGCGTTGAGGGCTTTACTGATTTTTTCTGTGCTGTGGTTTAAACAAACTACTGATAAATAAGAAACACAGTGCCCCCAGCGCACACCAGAACACCGCGCTTAGTAACCATGCCAGCTCTTGCCAGAATGAGCGCGTCGGTGAAAAAAACAGCCGCATAATGAGCATTGAACAGGGTGCCGCCAGCATTGCGCCAAATAGAGGTTTCAGGACTTCTCTACGCTGTGAAAAGAAACTGGCAACTGCTCCAGGAAGAATGAAAAACAGCAAGCCGATTTCAGGATGCCCGGCAGCCCGAAAAGCGCCTTTCATGTGCGTCGCCAGAAAAAGGCACACCACAATGAAGAGGACAAAACAGCAGATTGCCCCCGCCCAACGTTGTTTATGTTTCACTCGTTCCTCCTGACACTGCGTCTATCGAACACATTTTTCGCCAGTGTGGCGTTCAGTAAGATAAAGCCGCTTCGCATTCCATGCTAATATAGGCCAACGCAATTCATATAGCCGTTGATACCTAATGTGATTACACTAGTAAAATATATTGTTACTTTACTATCGTTTAGGTGCGCTGAATGAATCTGCGCCCTGAATTCTGGTAAAACACATTATCGTAAATTAGCATTTCTTTCAACAGCTTACTAGTAAACAAGAAGTTAGCCTCCGTGAATATAAACGTCGCCGAATTGTTAAATGGGAATTACATTCTGTTATTATTTGTGGTCCTCGCGCTTGGGCTATGTCTCGGAAAGTTACGACTTGGTTCGATCCAACTGGGTAATTCCATTGGCGTTTTAGTCGTATCGCTGTTATTAGGCCAACAACATTTCAGCATTAACACCGATGCGCTTAATCTTGGCTTTATGCTGTTTATTTTCTGCGTCGGGGTCGAAGCCGGACCGAACTTTTTTTCCATTTTTTTTCGCGATGGGAAAAATTACCTAATGTTAGCACTGGTGATGGTTGGCAGTGCGCTGGTGATCGCCTTAGGGTTAGGTAAGCTGTTTGGCTGGGATATTGGCCTGACGGCCGGTATGTTAGCAGGCTCTATGACGTCGACACCGGTTCTGGTCGGTGCTGGCGATACACTGCATCATTCCGGCATGGAAAGCAGGCAGCTCTCACTGGCACTGGATAATCTGAGCCTCGGGTATGCCTTAACCTATTTAATCGGTCTGGTGAGTTTGATTGTTGGTGCGCGTTACTTGCCGAAATTGCAGCATCAGGACTTACAGACCAGCGCCCAGCAAATCGCCCGCGAACGTGGCCTGGACACTGATGCCAACCGTAAGGTTTATTTACCGGTGATCCGCGCCTATCGCGTCGGCCCGGAGCTGGTGGCCTGGACCGACGGCAAAAATCTGCGTGAACTGGGTATTTATCGACAAACCGGCTGCTACATTGAACGTATTCGACGTAACGGGATTCTGGCAAATCCAGACGGTGATGCCGTGCTACAAATGGGCGATGAAATAGCGTTGGTAGGCTATCCCGACGCCCATGCCCGACTCGATCCCAGCTTCCGTAACGGTAAAGAAGTTTTCGATCGTGACCTTCTCGACATGCGTATCGTCACTGAAGAAGTGGTCGTTAAAAACCATAACGCTGTAGGTAAACGTCTCGCACAACTGAAGTTGACCGATCACGGTTGCTTCCTTAACCGCGTCATTCGTAGCCAGATTGAGATGCCGATAGATGACAACGTCGTGCTTAACAAAGGTGACGTTTTACAAGTCAGCGGTGATGCCCGTCGCGTAAAAACCATCGCCGATCGCATCGGCTTTATCTCGATTCACAGCCAGGTCACTGACCTGCTGGCATTTTGCGCCTTCTTTGTTATTGGGCTGATGATCGGGATGATCACCTTCCAGTTCAGCACATTCAGTTTCGGCATGGGGAACGCTGCCGGGTTGTTATTCGCCGGAATTATGCTGGGCTTTATGCGTGCTAACCACCCGACCTTCGGTTACATTCCGCAAGGTGCATTAAGCATGGTGAAAGAGTTCGGCTTGATGGTGTTTATGGCAGGCGTTGGTCTGAGCGCCGGTAGCGGTATTAATAACGGCCTGGGCGCGATTGGCGGTCAGATGTTGATTGCCGGATTAATTGTCAGTCTTGTGCCCGTGGTTATCTGTTTCTTGTTCGGTGCTTATGTATTGCGAATGAACCGCGCACTGTTGTTCGGCGCAATGATGGGCGCACGCACCTGCGCGCCGGCAATGGAGATCATCAGTGATACAGCTCGCAGTAACATCCCTGCGCTGGGCTATGCGGGCACCTACGCAATCGCCAACGTCCTGCTGACGCTGGCAGGGACAATCATCGTCATGGTATGGCCAGGATTAGGATAAAACTGAAGTTGCCCTGAAAATGAAATTTTTTTGCACAACCGCAGAACTTTTCCGCAGGGCATCAGTCTTAATTAGTGCCACTGCTTTTCTTTGATGTCCCCATTTTGTGGAGCCCATCAACCCCGCCATTTCGGTTCAAGGTTGATGGGTTTTTTGTTATCTAAAATTTATCTACTACCCTGCAACCCTCTCAACCATCCTCAAAATCTCCTCGCGCGATAGCGGCTTACGGTCGGTGACAAAATGCAGCGTCATCCCCTCAATAAACGCATCAAGCGCGCGGGCGGTTCCGGGTTCAAACCATTGTTCGAGCGTTTGCTGACTGCGCTGCATCCAGTTTTGCATTACCGTTTTTAATAGCGGTTTTCGGCTAGCCAGCGCGTAGAGCTGGTACATCAGCTCCATATTATCCGGCGTTGCAACCTGTGAGCTGTAGATCATATCGGTGATAGCCTGGCATGCGCCTTGAGCATCACTAACATCGCTAAAAAATGCCTGATATTGCCGGGACATAATCTCAGTAAAACTGCTGAACGCCTCCAGCAACAACTCATCAATTCCTGAAAAATAGTAGGTCATCGATCCCAACGGTACCCCGGCAAGGGTAGCAATTTTGCGGTGCGTAACAGCATGTATTCCGTAAAGTTTCACCGCCTCCAGCGTGGCCTGGATAATTTTTTCTCGCCGTTGCGGATCGTTAGCGCGACGCATGTCATTTCCTCTGTCTGCAATTGTGTACAAATGTACACAACCTTGCTAATGTTGTCTTCCCTCTTCTTATTTTGACGTGATCTATGACCGTAAATTCTTCACGTAATGCATTGAAACGCCGAACCTGGGCGCTGTTTATGTTCTTCTTTTTGCCAGGCCTGTTAATGGCGTCCTGGGCAACCCGTACGCCTGCTATCCGCGATATTCTCTCTGTCTCGATCGCTGAAATGGGCGGTGTTCTCTTTGGTCTGTCGATCGGTTCGATGAGCGGTATTCTCTGCTCGGCGTGGTTAGTGAAACGCTTTGGGACACGTAATGTCATCCTGGTCACGATGTCCTGCGCATTGATCGGGATGATGATATTAAGTCTGGCACTCTGGCTGACATCGCCCCTGCTCTTTGCCGTTGGTCTCGGCGTCTTTGGGGCAAGTTTTGGTTCTGCGGAAGTGGCGATAAACGTTGAAGGTGCCGCCGTTGAGCGAGAAATGAATAAAACGGTTTTGCCGATGATGCACGGTTTTTATAGCCTGGGCACGCTGGCAGGCGCTGGTGTCGGGATGGCACTGACGGCCTTTGGCGTTCCGGCAACGGTGCACATTTTATTGGCGGCGCTGGTAGGTATCGCGCCTATTTATATCGCCATTCAGGCAATCCCTGACGGTACGGGCAAAAATGCTGCCGATGGCACCCAGCATGGCGAAAAAGGCATTCCTTTTTATCGCGATATCCAGTTGCTGTTGATTGGTGTTGTAGTGCTGGCGATGGCCTTTGCCGAAGGTTCTGCCAACGACTGGTTACCCTTATTAATGGTTGATGGTCACGGTTTTAGCCCCACTTCCGGCTCACTGATTTATGCCGGTTTTACCCTGGGGATGACCGTTGGACGCTTCACCGGCGGTTGGTTCATCGACAGTTACAGTCGCGTTGCCGTGGTTCGGGCCAGTGCACTAATGGGGGCGTTGGGTATTGGGCTGATTATTTTTGTCGATAGCGCCTGGGTCGCAGGAGTGTCTGTTGTACTTTGGGGACTGGGTGCCTCGCTGGGCTTCCCGCTGACCATTTCTGCCGCCAGCGATACCGGCCCCGATGCACCAACCCGCGTCAGTGTGGTAGCAACGACCGGTTATCTGGCTTTCCTCGTCGGGCCGCCGCTGCTGGGCTATCTCGGCGAACATTATGGATTACGTAGTGCAATGCTGGTTGTACTGGCGCTGGTTATTCTCGCGGCTATTGTCGCGAAAGCCGTCGCCAAACCCGATACCAAAACGCAGACGGCGATGGAGAATAGTTGATGAGCATTAAATTAATTGCGGTAGACATGGATGGTACTTTCTTAAGCGATCAAAAAACCTATAACCGTGAGCGGTTTATGGCTCAGTATCAGCAAATGAAAGCACAAGGCATTCGCTTTGTGGTCGCCAGCGGGAATCAATATTATCAGTTGATCTCTTTCTTCCCTGAAATTGCGAATGAAATTGCCTTTGTGGCTGAAAACGGCGGCTGGGTAATGAGTGAAGGCAAAGATGTTTTTAATGGCGAGCTGTCGAAGGATGCGTTTGCTACTGTCGTGGAACATTTGCTGACGCGCCCGGAAGTGGAAATTATTGCCTGCGGAAAAAATAGCGCCTATACACTCAAAAAATATGACGATGCCATGAAAACGGTGGCGGAAATGTATTATCACCGTCTGGAATACGTCGATAACTTTGACAACTTAGAAGATATTTTCTTTAAGTTTGGCCTGAATCTTTCCGATGAACTGATTCCACAAGTACAAAAAGCATTACATGAGGCCATCGGCGATATTATGGTGCCAGTCCACACCGGCAACGGCAGCATCGATCTGATTATCCCCGGCGTACATAAAGCCAATGGCCTTCGCCAACTGCAGAAATTATGGGGAATAGACGACAGCGAAGTGGTGGTCTTTGGCGATGGCGGTAACGATATTGAGATGCTGCGTCAGGCAGGCTTTAGTTTTGCAATGGAAAATGCCGGCAGCGCAGTCGTCGCAGCGGCAAAATACCGGGCAGGCTACAATAACCGTGAAGGCGTACTGGATGTGATCGATAAAGTTCTTAAACACGAAGCGCCATTTGACCAATAAAAACGGCAGCACGCCCGGCAACACAATGCCTGAATGAAGGCTGCATAATTCGCGGAAATTAACCCGCTGCATTATTTCAGGCGAAATGATTATGAAAAATTGTCTACTGTTGGGCGCGCTTTTAATGGGCTTTACTGGTGTGGCGATGGCGCAAAGTGTCACCGTCGATGTGCCGAGTGGATACAAAGTGGTTGTGGTTCCTGATTCAGTCAGCGTTCCACAAGCGGTCAGCGTCGCGACTGTGCCGCAAACCGTCTATGTGGCTCCTGCGCCAGCTCCGGCTTACCGCCCGCATCCTTATGTTCGCCATCTTGCCAGCGTAGGTGAAGGGATGGTTATCGAACACCAGATTGACGACCATCACCATTAATTCGAGAATGCCTGATCGCACAAATCAATCAGGCATTTTTTTACCCTTCGTGAGAATTTCCCATCTGTTTATCTTTTAAAAAGATAACCATCAGCGACAGCCACAAAATTCCGTTGACAAGGTTGAAGAGATTAAACAGTCCGTTGCCCCCGTTCAGCCAGGCATGTTTGCTGATTTCAATACCGACGGTAAAGATCAGCATTTGCAGCATTCCCATCGCCGCAGAAACCGTACCTTTACTCATATCGCTGGCAAACAGGGTTAATCGCACCAGTCCCGCATTCGCCAGACCAATACCGAAAGCATAAATACTTAACCCGGCGGTCATCCATAAATACGCGTGCGATGAGATAACCGTTGCCGCAGCAGCGACCAACAGACCAATCATAATCGGCCAGCCGCCCATAATAATCAGCGAACGTACGGTGCGGCGCGAGGTCAGACGCGCTAACAGCAAGTTACCCGCAATTAACGCCCCGAAAATAGGCACTTGCAGCAAGCCATATTCATAGCTGCTCAACTGCTCCCCGGTAATGATGATAATCGGCGACTGGGCGATCCACGCCAGCAATGGCAGGCTAACGAATCCCAGCGCCCCCGCCACAAAGCGGCCGTTCTTCAGCACCAGCTTATAGTCACGACCGAGTTCTTTCAGTGACAGTTTCTCGCCTATACGCATGGCGGTTTCAGGCATAGCTCGTTGCAGACCGAAAAAGGAGATCGCTGCCAATGCGGCAAACAAAACAAACATCCCCTCCCAAGGCAGCACATGGATCCACGCCGCGCCCACCAGCGGACCAAGTAGCGGAGCAATCAGCGCCACGTTCGCCATCAGCGCGGTGATCTTGATACAAACCGCCTCTTCGAAGGATTCCTGAATTGCGGCGTATCCCACAGCGCCAATGAAACAGAAGCTTATGCCCTGCAAGAAGCGCAACAGGGTGAATTGTTCAATGTTTTGCGCCAGTAATATTGCCAGACAGGTGACGATAAACCACACCACACCCGCCAGCATCACCGGACGGCGACCAATACGATCCGACAGCGGCCCCAGGAGCCATTGTAAAAACATCCCGCCCGCCAGATACGCGGTCATCGAAGTAGGAACCCAATCAATGCCCGCCTGATATTGTTCCACCACGGCCAACATACCGGGTTGGATCATATCGTTGCCGATATAGGTTGAAAATTCGTAAAGCACCAGACAGAGAGGGAAAAGTAACGCCTGACGTCCAAGCCTGGCACCGGAAGCTAATTTATTTTGCATGCAATTTCTTCGCCAATAATAATCGCGCAGAGTTTAATAAAAGCGCAGCTAACGAGAAAGCGAATTTTGTAGCTGAAACCACGGTTAAGCACATTCTTACATTATTGCGAGTATAGCTACGCTTTCTTTAAGTTTTATTTAACCTATGCCCGTTACAATCACCCACCGTAAACAGGCCGCTTGAGGGAAATAAGACGATGCCGCTTTACCCAGTTTAACCTGCACTTTATTCTCAACGACTTGCCTGTATTGGCTCCCTTTTAATCACTTTGCGTCGGGAAGTTATGCTGGAAAATTTGAATCTCTCTCTATTCTCTCTTATTAACGCGACGCCAGACTCGGCTCCGTGGATGATCTCGTTGGCGATTTTTATTGCTAAAGATTTGATTACCGTGGTGCCGTTGCTGGCCGCGGTACTTTGGTTGTGGGGGCTTACAGCACAACGGCAACTGGTGATAAAAATCGCTATCGCGCTGGCGGTCAGCCTGTTTGTGTCCTGGACGATGGGACATCTTTTTCCGCACGACCGACCCTTTGTCGAAAATATCGGCTATAACTTCCTGCATCATGCGGCGGATGACTCATTCCCGAGCGATCACGGTACGGTGATTTTCACCTTTGCACTGGCATTTTTATGCTGGCATCGCCTGTGGTCCGGCTCACTTTTAATGGTGCTGGCCGTCGTCATTGCCTGGTCGCGCGTTTATCTTGGCGTCCACTGGCCGCTGGATATGCTCGGTGGATTGCTGGCAGGTATGATTGGCTGCCTTAGTGCCCAGATTATCTGGCAAGCGATGGGGCATAAACTCTATCAACGTCTGCAATCGTGGTATCGCGTCTGTTTTGCATTACCGATCCGCAAAGGCTGGGTGCGTGACTGATCTCTGCTAAAAAGTGTAGTATTGAGCGGCTCGCTTCAATAACTATTCAGAGGGATTATGGAAACACGTCGCGAAGAGCGTATCGGGCAGCTGCTGCAAGAATTAAAACGCAGCGATAAGTTACATCTTAAAGACGCCGCCGCCCTGCTTGGGGTTTCGGAGATGACGATTCGTCGCGATCTGAACAACCACAGTGCGCCCGTCGTTTTGCTCGGCGGCTATATTGTTCTGGAACCGCGCAGTGCCAGCCATTACCTGTTAAGCGATCAAAAATCCCGCCTGGTGGAAGAAAAACGCCGGGCGGCAAAACTGGCTGCGACACTGGTAGAACCCGATCAGACCCTCTTTTTTGACTGTGGCACCACCACGCCGTGGATTATTGAAGCGATTGATAATGAAATCCCTTTTACCGCCGTTTGTTATTCGCTAAATACCTTTCTGGCGCTGAAAGAGAAACCCCATTGCCGCGCATTTCTGTGCGGTGGTGAATTTCACGCCAGCAACGCCATTTTCAAACCCATCGATTTTCAGCAAACGTTGAATAATTTTTGCCCGGATATCGCTTTTTATTCCGCGGCGGGCGTGCATGTCAGTAAAGGCGCTACCTGTTTTAATCTTGAAGAGTTGCCGGTAAAACACTGGGCCATGTCGATGGCGCAAAAGCATGTGCTGGTTGTCGACCACAGTAAATTTGGCAAGGTGCGTCCGGCGCGCATGGGTGACCTGAAACGCTTTGATATTGTGGTGAGTGATTGTTGCCCGGAAGATGAGTATGTGAAGTACGCGCAGACGCACCGTATTAAGTTGATGTATTAATGACGTATAACCGGATGACGTTTCGCGCCATCCGGTTATCAGAAGATTAAGAGAACCAGCTGCCGAACCACTGATGGAATTTCATCATCACGAAATCCCACATCCTACCAAAGAATCCGCCCTCTTCCACATTTTCCATCACGATCAGCGGACGCTGCTCAATGGATTTACCGTTAAGCTGGAAATCAATGGTCCCGACAACCTGACCTTTTTTCAGCGGTGCGGTAAGCTGCGGTTCCGTTAACGTGTAGCTCGCCTTCAGGTTTTTCAGCTGCCCACGCGGTATGGTCACGGTGAGGTGTACTGGCAATAGCGGACACTACCATTTGTTCTTTTTTAAGCAGCCATCTGATGATATTTTTCCCTGAAGG
>NZ_JBDYCV010000037.1:0-35539 GCF_040495915.1 Shigella sp. FJ200513
TCCTCCAGAATTTCGAGGCGGAACATTTCCCTGCCCAGGGAGAGCAGAGCGCCGGTATCATTATCGAAAAGGCCTTCTGATGCCTGATGGACCAGGAGGGTTTTCCGGAGATTGTTCCATGTGAGCGCGACACGGTCCTCACAGCTCTCAGTGGCATCAGCAGCAACAGCGAAAGACTGCTGTCGAAGCTCCGCAGAGGCACTGAGTTTTTCCAGCCATGCAGCGACCTGTTCACGGAATCCGGAGGTATTGCGTGCAGAGACGGTATCGGAAAGGCGGTCAAGGAACGCGGAAAAGGTGTTGGCGTGCTCTTCATGTTCAAAAGCATGCCATATCTGTGATACATCAGATTGTTTGTTTTCCGGGAACCATGCTGTCACGGCATCAGCCAGGGGGCGATGGAGTGTATTCTGTTGTCCGTCACTCATGGAGAAGTAAATCCGTGGGCCGTGGTAGTCCGGCGAAGAGGTTAATCTTTGCAGGGCTTGCAGAGTGCGAGTCGACAATGGATTGTTATAAATATTAACATCTGCATAAATGTGCAGATTCATGATACTGTCTGGCAATGTGTTCAGCTGATTGTTAGGGATATATAGTGATTGCAGACGTTGTGGAAGTTCGGGCAGTCTGTGTAGTTGGTTTTCCCCAACGTTTAAAAGCCTCAGATTTTGAGGAAGGGGCGGTAGCTCTTGTAATCTGTTATCAAAAGCACTTAGTTCCTGTAGTTCACATGGTAATTCTGGTAAGGCAGTAAGCTGGTTGTTGCCAACAGAAAGTTTTTGTAGAGCCGGGGGAAGATCAGGTAGCGTCTCCAGGCTATTGAGAAGGGCTGAGAGTGACTGCAAGGAAGATGGAAGAGAAGGCAAACATGTTAAAACTCTGTTAAGTGAAACATCAAGAGCGACCAGGTGAGGCGGAAGAGCCGGGAGCCTGCTCAGTCTGTTATCGCTGGCTTTAAGTACAGTTAAGGACGGAGGGAGTTCTGGCAGAGAGCGTAGCTCATTGCTAGAGATGTTAAGTTCTTGTATGTGCGGGGGCAGGTATGGGAGAGAGCGTAATCTGAGTAAACTTAAATTGAGGGCTGGCTCTTGAAAAGCCAGACATATTTTCAGTAATCGAACTGCCTGTGTTCGGTCTTCTGTTGCAGCACCTTCCTTGGCCCAGTTATCCCAGATGCGGTGATAATCCGTGATATTTTGCTCTTCTACGGATAAACGGGATATACATCCTAAACCACAAAAGGAGCGGAAAAAAGAAGGATTGTGGGCAGGTTTCATTTATTATTGATCCTCATTGTTTATATATTAATATATTCGTGCAAATGGAGTGAGGATTCTTTAAAAAAACGCGCCTGTAAATAGTTAAGAACAGGAAGAACTGTTGGGGATGTGGCTGGCCGAAAATGAAGGGGTGAAGTTCTGGCTCAATGTGCTGACTGAACTGAAAAAACGCGGTTGGTCGCCCTACCTTTTCATCAAGCCAGTAGTCTGCCCACCACAGCATCATTTCTCTGCGCTTATCGAGATACTGAGCATGGTTGTAAATTCAGCTAACCCAGTGCGTTGACAAAAAATTAGCGCAAGAGGACAAAAAATCACCTTGCGCTAATGCTCTGTATCAGGTCACTAATACCATCTAAGTGGTTGATTCATAGTGACTGGATATGTTGTGTTTTGCAGTATTATGCAGTCTATTTTTTAAGCTAAATGTATTATAATGCATTGATATTAATGATTTTTACTGTTTCTCGGTCAGCTTTTTTATACTAACTTGAGCGAAACGGGAAGGTAAAAAGACAAAAAGTTGTTTTTAATACCTTTAAGTGATACCAGATGGCATTGCGCCATCTGGCAGAGTGATTAACTAAACATCGCGGTAATCGATGCGCTTGCCAGAGAGTGGAAATGAACGTTAAACCCGACCATCGCGCCGCTGGCTCCTTCATCGACATCAATACGCTCTACATCCAGCGCGTGAACGGTAAAAATGTAGCGATGGGTTTCGCCTTTCGGCGGCGCTGCGCCATCGTATCCGGTTTTACCAAAATCGGTACGCGTCTGCAAAACGCCGTCTGGCATTGCTACCAGACCAGAGCCAAACCCTTGCGGTAATACGCGGGTATCAGCGGGTAAATTAACAACTACCCAGTGCCACCAGCCGGAGCCGGTTGGCGCATCCGGGTCGTAGCAGGTGACAACAAAACTTTTCGTTCCCGCAGGAACATCATCCCACGCCAGATGCGGTGAAATATTATCGCCATCGTAACCCATGCCGTTAAAGACATGACGATGCGGCAACTTATCGCCATCGCGCAGATCGTTACTGATGAGTTTCATGAACCCTCCTTTCTTGTTTGCAGAAAGTGTAGCCAGAAACCCTCACGCTGACTTCCCGTTATTGGCAAAAAAATGTTTCATCCTGTACCGCGCGGTTAACCGCTGCGGTCAGACGCTGCAACTGTTGCGGGAGAATAATATAGGGCGGCATCAGGTAAATCAGTTTGCCAAAAGGCCGGATCCATACCCCCTGTTCGACAAAGAATTTTTGCAGCGCCGCCATATTCACCGGACGAGTGGTTTCGACCACACCGATTGCCCCCAGTACGCGCACATCGGCAACCATTTCGGCATCACGGGCTGGTGCCAGTTGCTCGCGCAGCTGCACTTCAATAGCCGCCACCTGCTGCTGCCATTCGCCGGATTCGATAATCGCTAGGCTGGCGTTTGCTGCCGCGCAGGCCAGCGGATTGCCCATAAAAGTTGGCCCATGCATAAAGCAGCCGGCTTCGCCGTTACTGATGGTTTCTGCAACCTCGCGCGTGGTAAGTGTGGCGGAAAGGGTCATTGTGCCGCCGGTTAAGGCTTTACCGAGGCACAAAATGTCCGGCGCGATTTCTGCATATTCACAGGCAAACAGTTTGCCGGTACGACCAAATCCGGTGGCGATCTCGTCGGCAATCAGCAAGATACCTTCGCGATCGCACATTTTGCGGATTCGTTTTAACCATTCCGGATGGTACATGCGCATCCCGCCTGCGCCCTGGACAATCGGCTCAATGATCACCGCTGCGATTTCATGACGATGCGCCGCCATCAGGCGGGCAAAACCAACCATATCGCGTTCATCCCATTCACCATCCATGCGGCTTTGCGGGGCGGGAGCAAACAAGTTTTCTGGCAGATAGCCTTTCCACAGGCTGTGCATTGAGTTGTCCGGATCGCACACCGACATCGCGCCAAAGGTATCGCCATGATAACCATTGCGGAAGGTCAGAAAACGCTGGCGCGCTTCGCCTTTGGCTTGCCAGTACTGCAACGCCATTTTCATCGCCACTTCCACCGCTACGGAACCGGAGTCCGCGAGAAAAACGCACTCCAGCGGTTGCGGCGTCATTGCCACCAGTTTGCGGCATAGCTCGATGGCGGGCGCATGGGTGATACCGCCAAACATCACATGCGACATGGCATCAATTTGCGTCTTCATCGCCGCATTAAGCTGCGGGTGATTGTAGCCGTGGATCGCCGCCCACCAGGACGACATACCGTCAACCAGGCGTCTGCCGTCAGACAAAATTAGCTCGCAACCTTCGGCGCTCGCCACCGGATAAACCGGCAGAGGGGAGGTCATGGATGTGTATGGGTGCCAGATATGGCGTTGGTCAAAGGCAAGATCGTCCGTTGTCATAATCGACTTGTAAACCAAATTGAAAAGATTTAGGTTTACAAGCCTACACCGAATTAACAACAAAAAACACGTTTTGGAGAAGCCCCATGGCTCACCGCCCACGCTGGACATTGTCGCAAGTCACAGAATTATTTGAAAAACCGTTGCTGGATCTGCTGTTTGAAGCGCAGCAGGTGCATCGCCAGCATTTCGAACCTCGTCAGGTGCAGGTCAGCACGTTGCTGTCGATTAAGACCGGAGCTTGTCCGGAAGATTGCAAATACTGCCCGCAAAGCTCGCGCTACAAAACCGGGCTGGAAGCCGAGCGGTTGATGGAAGTTGAACAGGTGCTGGAGTCGGCGCGCAAAGCGAAAGCGGCAGGATCGACGCGCTTCTGTATGGGCGCGGCATGGAAGAATCCCCACGAACGCGATATGCCGTACCTGGAACAAATGGTGCAGGGGGTAAAAGCGATGGGGCTGGAGGCGTGTATGACGCTGGGCACGTTGAGTGAATCTCAGGCGCAGCGCCTCGCGAACGCCGGGCTGGATTACTACAACCACAACCTGGACACCTCGCCGGAGTTTTACGGCAATATCATCACCACACGCACTTATCAGGAACGCCTCGATACGCTGGAAAAAGTGCGCGATGCCGGGATCAAAGTCTGCTCAGGTGGCATTGTGGGCTTAGGCGAAACGGTAAAAGATCGCGCCGGATTATTGCTGCAACTGGCAAACCTGCCGACGCCGCCGGAAAGCGTACCAATCAACATGCTGGTGAAGGTGAAAGGCACGCCGCTTGCCGATAACGATGACGTTGATGCCTTTGATTTTATTCGCACCATTGCCGTAGCGCGGATCATGATGCCGACCTCTTACGTGCGCCTTTCTGCCGGACGCGAGCAGATGAACGAACAGACTCAGGCGATGTGCTTTATGGCAGGCGCAAACTCGATTTTCTACGGTTGCAAACTGCTGACCACGCCGAATCCGGAAGAAGATAAAGACCTGCAACTGTTCCGCAAACTGGGGCTAAATCCGCAGCAAACTGCCGTGCTGGCAGGGGATAACGAACAACAGCAACGTCTTGGACAGGCGCTGATGACCCCGGACACCGACGAATATTACAACGCGGCAGCATTATGAGCTGGCAGGAGAAAATCAACGCGGCGCTCGATGCGCGGCGTGCTGCCGATGCCCTGCGTCGCCGTTATCCGGTGGCGCAAGGAGCCGGACGCTGGCTGGTGGCGGATGATCGCCAGTATCTGAACTTTTCCAGTAACGATTATTTAGGTTTAAGCCATCATCCGCAAATTATCCGTGCCTGGAAGCAGGGGGCGGAGCAATTTGGCATCGGTAGCGGCGGCTCCGGTCACGTCAGCGGTTATAGCGTGGTGCATCAGGCGCTGGAAGAAGAACTGGCCGAGTGGCTTGGCTATTCGCGGGCGCTGCTGTTTATCTCTGGTTTTGCCGCGAATCAGGCAGTCATTGCCGCGATGATGGCGAAAGAGGACCGTATTGTTGCCGACCGGCTTAGCCATGCCTCATTGCTGGAGGCTGCCAGTTTAAGCCCGTCGCAGCTTCGCCGTTTTACTCATAACGATGTCGCTCATCTGGCGCGACTGCTTGCTTCCCCCTGTCCGGGGCAGCAACTGGTGGTGACAGAAGGCGTGTTCAGCATGGACGGCGATAGCGCGCCACTGGCGGAAATCCAGCAGGTAACGCAACAGCACAATGGCTGGTTGATGGTCGATGATGCCCACGGCACGGGCGTTATCGGGGAGCAGGGGCGCGGCAGCTGCTGGCTGCAAAAGGTAAAACCAGAATTGCTGGTAGTGACTTTTGGCAAAGGATTTGGCGTCAGTGGGGCTGCGGTGCTTTGCTCAAGTACGGTGGCGGATTATCTGCTGCAATTCGCCCGCCACCTTATCTACAGCACCAGTATGCCGCCCGCTCAGGCGCAGGCATTACGTGCGTCGCTGGCGGTCATTCGCCGTGATGAGGGGGATGCACGGCGCGAAAAACTGGTGTCACTCATTGCGCGTTTTCGTGCCGGAGTACAGGATTTGCCGTTTACGCTGGCTGATTCATGCAGCGCCATCCAGCCATTGATCGTCGGTGATAACAGCCGTGCGTTACAACTGGCAGAAAAACTGCGCCAGCAAGGCTGCTGGGTCACGGCGATTCGCCCGCCAACCGTACCCGCTGGTACTGCGCGACTGCGCTTAACGCTAACCGCTGCGCATGAAATGCAGGATATCGACCGTCTGCTGGAGGTGCTGCATGGCAACGGTTAATAAACAAGCCATTGCAGCGGCATTTGGTCGGGCAGCCGCACACTATGAGCAACATGCAGATCTACAGCGCCAGAGTGCTGACGCCTTACTGGCAATGCTTCCACAGCGTAAATACACCCACGTACTGGACGCGGGTTGTGGACCTGGCTGGATGAGCCGCCACTGGCGGGAACGTCACGCGCAGGTGACGGCGTTAGATCTCTCGCCGCCAATGCTTGCGCAAGCCCGCCATAAAGATGCCGCAGATCATTATCTGGCAGGAGATATCGAATCCCTGCCGTTAGCGACTGCGACGTTCGATCTTGCATGGAGCAATCTCGCGGTGCAGTGGTGCGGTAATTTATCCACGGCACTCCGCGAGCTGTATCGGGTGGTGCGCCCCGGAGGCGTGGTCGCGTTTACCACGCTGGTGCAGGGATCGTTACCCGAACTGCATCAGGCGCGGCAGGCGGTGGACGAGCGTCCGCATGCTAATCGCTTTTTACCGCCAGATGAAATCGAAGAGTCGCTGAACGGCGTGCGTTATCAACATCATATTCAGCTCATCACACTATGGTTTGATGATGCGCTCAGTGCCATGCGTTCGCTGAAAGGCATCGGTGCTACGCATCTTCATGAAGGGCGCGACCCGCGAATATTAACGCGTTCGCAGTTGCAGCGATTGCAACTGGCCTGGCCGCAACAACAGGGGCGATATCCTCTGACGTATCATCTTTTTTTGGGAGTGATTGCTCGTGAGTAAACGTTATTTTGTCACCGGAACGGATACCGAAGTGGGGAAAACCGTCGCCAGTTGTGCACTTTTACAAGCCGCGAAGGCAGTAGGTTATCGGACGGCAGGTTATAAACCGGTCGCCTCTGGCAGCGAAAAGACCCCGGAAGGCTTACGTAATAGTGACGCGCTGGCGTTACAGCACAACAGCAGCCTGCAGCTGGATTACGCAACGGTAAATCCTTACACCTTCGCAGAATCCACCTCGCCGCACATCATCAGCGCCCAAGAGGGCAGGCCGATAGAATCATTGGTAATGAGCGCCGGATTACGCGCGCTTGAACAACAGGCTGACTGGGTGTTAGTGGAAGGTGCTGGCGGCTGGTTTACGCCGCTTTCTGACACTTTCACTTTTGCAGATTGGGTAACACAGGAACAACTGCCGGTGATACTGGTAGTTGGTGTGAAACTCGGCTGTATTAATCACGCGATGTTGACTGCGCAGGCAATACAACACGCCGGACTGACTCTGGCGGGTTGGGTGGCGAACGATGTTACGCCTCCGGGAAAACGTCACGCTGAATATATGACCACGCTCACCCGCATGATTCCCGCGCCGCTGCTGGGAGAGATCCCCTGGCTTGCAGAAAATCCAGAAAATGCGGCAACCGGAAAGTACATAAACCTTGCCTTGTTGTAGCCATTCTGTATTTGGTTAAATTGCGAGCGAGATCGCGTCTTCGATTGACTGCAATTTAACCAATTAAATTCTAAAATAATCACGAAAAAAATTTTACTTCCGCCTCATGCGGCGAATGTGGGAATTGCCCAGGCGGCGGGGGATAGGGGCTGGAGACAGTTATCCACTATTCCTGTGGATAACCATGTGTATTAGAGTTAGAAAACACGAGGCAAGCGAGAGAATACGCGGCTTGCACGCGAATTGGCGTTAAAGACGGCTCAAAGAAATATCTTTTATTTTTTAACTGGTTAGATAAATGCAATGGCAGTCACTGAACAGGCATCTCTTGCCATAAAACTGTCATCACTCATCTTGACAAATGTTAAAAAAGCCGTTGCTTTGGGGATAACCCGGTAAGGCTGGAGTTTTATCTCGCCACAGAGTAAATTTTGCTCATGATTGACAGCGGAGTTTACGCTGTATCAGAAATATTATGGTGATGAACTGTTTTTTTATCCAGTATAATTTGTTGGCATAATTAAGTACGACGAGTAAAATTACATACCTGCCCGCCCAACTCCTTCAGGTAGCGACTCATGAGTAAACCGTTCAAACTGAATTCCGCTTTTAAACCTTCTGGCGATCAGCCAGAGGCGATTCGACGTCTCGAAGAGGGGCTGGAAGATGGCCTGGCGCACCAGACGTTACTTGGCGTGACTGGCTCCGGGAAAACCTTCACCATTGCCAATGTCATTGCTGACCTTCAGCGCCCAACCATGGTACTTGCGCCCAACAAAACGCTGGCGGCCCAGCTGTATGGCGAAATGAAAGAGTTCTTCCCGGAAAACGCGGTGGAGTATTTCGTCTCCTACTACGACTACTATCAGCCGGAAGCCTATGTACCGAGTTCCGACACCTTCATTGAGAAAGATGCCTCGGTTAACGAACATATTGAGCAGATGCGTTTGTCCGCCACCAAAGCGATGCTGGAGCGGCGTGATGTGATTGTAGTGGCGTCTGTTTCCGCGATTTATGGTCTGGGCGATCCTGATTTATATCTCAAGATGATGCTCCATCTCACGGTCGGTATGATTATCGATCAGCGCGCGATTCTGCGCCGACTGGCGGAGCTGCAATACGCTCGTAATGATCAAGCATTCCAGCGTGGTACTTTCCGCGTTCGTGGCGAGGTGATAGATATCTTCCCGGCAGAATCGGATGACATTGCACTTCGCGTGGAACTGTTTGACGAGGAAGTGGAACGATTGTCGTTATTTGACCCGCTGACCGGGCAGATTGTTTCCACTATTCCACGTTTTACCATCTACCCGAAAACGCACTACGTCACACCGCGCGAGCGCATCGTACAGGCGATGGAGGAGATCAAAGAAGAACTGGCCGCCAGACGCAAAGTGCTGTTGGAAAACAACAAACTGCTGGAAGAGCAGCGGCTGACCCAGCGTACCCAGTTTGATCTGGAGATGATGGACGAGCTGGGCTACTGTTCGGGGATTGAAAACTACTCGCGCTTCCTCTCCGGTCGTGGACCGGGTGAGCCACCGCCGACGCTGTTTGATTACCTGCCTGCCGATGGGCTGCTGGTCGTCGATGAATCTCACGTCACCATTCCACAAATTGGCGGCATGTATCGCGGTGACCGGGCGCGTAAAGAGACACTGGTGGAGTACGGCTTCCGCCTGCCATCAGCGCTGGATAACCGTCCGCTTAAGTTTGAAGAGTTCGAAGCATTAGCGCCGCAAACCATCTATGTTTCGGCGACGCCGGGTAATTACGAGCTGGAAAAATCCGGCGGCGATGTGGTGGATCAGGTGGTGCGTCCAACCGGATTGCTTGACCCGATTATCGAAGTGCGGCCGGTGGCGACACAGGTTGATGATCTTCTTTCGGAGATTCGTCAGCGAGCGGCAATTAACGAACGCGTGCTGGTCACCACACTGACCAAGCGAATGGCGGAAGATCTTACCGAATATCTCGAAGAACACGGTGAGCGCGTGCGTTATCTTCACTCAGATATCGACACCGTCGAGCGTATGGAGATTATCCGCGACTTGCGTCTGGGTGAGTTCGACGTATTGGTAGGGATCAACTTACTGCGTGAAGGTCTGGATATGCCGGAAGTGTCGCTGGTGGCGATCCTCGACGCTGACAAAGAAGGCTTCCTGCGTTCCGAACGTTCGTTGATCCAGACCATTGGTCGTGCGGCACGTAACGTTAACGGTAAAGCGATTCTCTACGGCGATAGGAGCACTCCATCAATGGCGAAAGCGATTGGCGAAACCGAACGTCGCCGTGAGAAACAGCAGAAGTACAACGAGGAACACGGCATTACGCCGCAAGGCTTGAACAAGAAAGTGGTCGATATCCTGGCGCTGGGGCAGAACATTGCCAAAACCAAAGCGAAGGGCAGAGGAAAATCGCGCCCGATTGTTGAGCCGGATAATGTGCCGATGGATATGTTGCCGAAAGCGTTGCAGCAGAAAATCCATGAACTGGAAGGGCTGATGATGCAACACGCGCAGAATCTGGAGTTCGAAGAAGCGGCACAAATTCGTGACCAGTTGCATCAGTTGCGTGAGTTGTTTATTGCCGCATCGTAACAGGATAGCGAAGAAGACTGATGACAAACGGAAAACAGTCTGATGCGCTACGCTTATCAGGCCTACATTTTCTCCGCAATATATTGAATTTGCGCGGTTTGTAGGCCGGATAAGGCGTTCACGCCGCATCCGGCATAAACAACGCGCACTTTGTCTTCAATAGGAAGCCGGAATTTTCCTTCGGATTTCCGTTAACCTAAAGCCTGTAACGCCTTTTCCAGCGCGTTATGTAACAACTGGCGGTCATGACGATACGGAATATCGCTGGCCTCCAGTACCTCCTGGATCACAATCCGCTCTTTCACCGCCGAGACATCCACTTTTGGCCCGACGATGACCGCATCAATGACCTTTTTACCAACATACTGCTCCATAATTGCCAGCTTGCTTTCCAGCTTCAAATTAGCCGCAGGTAAACTCAACTCACGCCCCAGATTGCCGATATAAACCATCGGCGCTGGCGTGCGGCGTAATGCCTGGGCGATTTCCTTCAGCAGCAGAATTGGCATCAGGCTGGTATAAAAACTGCCAGGCCCAATAATGATGAGATCCGCTTCATTGATAGCGTGAACCGCCTCACGCGTTGCGGGTACATTAGGCGTTAACAATAACTCTTGAATCGGCGTAGTTAACTGGTCGATATTGACCTCGCCGTAAACTTCATGCCCCTGATCGTCAATCGCCATCAGATCAACAGGATGCTCTGACATTGGAATCAAATGCGTATCCACTTTCAGCAGATTACGAATTAAATTGATGGCTTCCAGAGGCCGCACGCTAAGGTGATCCAGCGCCTTTAACATCAAGTTTCCGAGATTATGACCGGAAAGTTCGCCATTGCCGCCAAAACGGTATTCAAACATCGCGGAGGCGACGTTCGGTTCCGTTATCAGCTGGTTGAGGCAGTTGCGCATATCGCCCCAAGCAATGCCGCCTTCTGAACGGCGAATACGCCCCGTCGAGCCACCATTATCCGTGGTGGTGACGATACCCGTTAAACGAGAACCCAAAGACGAAAGTGATGAGAGAACGCGTCCCAGTCCATGCCCTCCGCCGAGAGCAACGACACGATCAAGATCAGCCAGCGTACGATTGCGCATATAGTTTCCTGGAGTCAGATTATCCGCGCTACAGTAGCGCAAATTGCGGGGAAACAGCAATTAACCTGCCAATATTGAGGATACAAACTATTTTCTTCTATCTCTAAAGGACGATGCACGCTATGCCTCCCTGATGATGTATATCAAAGTAAAACCGCCATTTTCCCTTATTCTGTAGCGAAATAGCACGATCATGACGCTATATACATGATTACATAGCGAAAGTGTGGATGGTAAAAATCTCATTTACACGCTAGTATCGGCTTAACCACTAAACACTCTAGCCTCTGCACCTGGGTCAACTGATACGGTGCTTTGGCCGTGACAATGCTCGTAAAGATTGCCACCAGGGCGAAGGAAGAAATGACTTCGCCTCCCGTATCTGGAAAGGTGTACATGGCTTCACAACTGACTGATGTATTTGCGCGTAAGTTTTACTACTTGCGCCTGTCGATTACCGATGTGTGTAACTTTCGTTGCACCTACTGCCTGCCGGATGGCTACAAACCGAGCGGCGTCACCAATAAAGGCTTTCTTACCGTCGATGAAATTCGCCGGGTTACGCGCGCCTTCGCCAGTCTGGGCACCGAAAAAGTGCGCCTGACAGGAGGAGAGCCGTCTTTACGCCGCGACTTTACCGATATCATCGCCGCTGTGCGGGAAAACGACGCTATCCGCCAGATTGCGGTCACCACCAATGGTTACCGTCTGGAACGCGATGTGGCGAACTGGCGCGATGCGGGACTTACTGGCATTAACGTCAGTGTCGACAGTTTGGACGCCCGCCAGTTTCACGCTATTACCGGGCAGGATAAATTCAACCAGGTCATGGCAGGGATTGATGCTGCATTTGAGGCCGGTTTTGAGAAGGTCAAAGTCAATACCGTGCTGATGCGTGATGTTAATCATCACCAGCTCGACACCTTTCTGAACTGGATCCAGCATCGCCCTATCCAGCTGCGTTTCATCGAACTGATGGAAACGGGCGAGGGCAGCGAGCTCTTCCGTAAGCATCACATCTCTGGTCAGGTTCTGCGTGACGAGCTACTGCGTCGCGGCTGGATCCACCAATTACGTCAACGCAGCGACGGTCCCGCGCAAGTCTTTTGCCATCCAGATTACGCCGGAGAGATTGGCCTTATCATGCCGTATGAAAAAGACTTCTGCGCCACTTGCAACCGCCTGCGCGTTTCCTCCATTGGTAAACTCCATCTCTGCCTGTTTGGTGAAGGCGGCGTTAACCTGCGCGATCTGCTGGAAGGCGATACCCAGCAACAGGCGCTGGAAGCGCGTATTTCAGCGGCGCTGCGGGAGAAGAAACAGACCCATTTCCTGCATCAAAACAACACCGGTATTACGCAAAACTTATCGTACATTGGCGGCTAAAACGTCAAAAGGAGAGATCAGATGAGTCAGGTAAGCACTGAATTTATCCCGACCCGTATTGCTATTCTTACGGTTTCTAATCGTCGCGGTGAAGAAGACGATACCTCCGGTCACTATCTGCGCGATTCGGCGCAAGAAGCGGGCCATCACGTTGTCGATGAAGCCATAGTGAAAGAAAACCGCTACGCTATTCGCGCTCAGGTATCTGCGTGGATCGCCAGCGACGATGTACAAGTGGTATTGATTACGGGTGGTACTGGCCTGACGGAAGGTGATCAGGCTCCCGAAGCGCTGCTGCCGTTGTTCGACCGTGAGGTTGAAGGTTTTGGTGAAGTGTTCCGTATGTTGTCGTTTGAAGAGATTGGCACTTCCACGTTGCAATCTCGTGCGGTAGCGGGCGTCGCTAACAAAACGCTGATTTTCGCCATGCCGGGTTCGACCAAAGCGTGCCGTACCGCATGGGAAAATATCATCGCGCCGCAGCTGGATGCCCGTACGCGTCCGTGTAATTTCCATCCACATTTGAAGAAATAAGTATGTCGCAACTGACCCATATCAACGCCGCTGGCGAAGCGCACATGGTGGATGTCTCCGCCAAAGCGGAAACCGTGCGTGAAGCGCGGGCGGAAGCCTTTGTCACCATGCGCAGCGAGACGCTGGCGATGATTATTGATGGTCGCCACCACAAAGGCGACGTATTTGCCACTGCGCGTATTGCCGGTATTCAGGCGGCAAAACGCACTTGGGATCTGATCCCGCTGTGTCACCCGCTGATGCTCAGCAAAGTTGAAGTCAATTTACAGGCCGAGCCGGAGCACAATCGGGTGCGTATAGAAACCTTATGCCGCCTGACCGGGAAAACCGGTGTCGAAATGGAAGCGTTAACCGCGGCCTCCGTGGCGGCGCTGACCATTTATGACATGTGCAAAGCGGTGCAAAAAGATATGGTGATTGGTCCGGTACGTTTGCTGGCGAAGAGCGGCGGCAAGTCGGGTGACTTTAAGGTGGAAGCGGATGATTAAAGTTCTTTTTTTCGCCCAGGTGCGCGAGTTGGTGGGAACAGATGCAACCGAAGTGGCTGCGGATTACCCAACCGTTGAAGCGTTACGCCAGCACCTGGCTGCGCAGAGCGATCGCTGGGCGCTGGCGCTGGAAGATGGCAAATTGCTGGCTGCCGTCAACCAGACGCTGGTGAGTTTTGACCATCCGCTGACTGACGGCGACGAAGTAGCTTTCTTCCCGCCGGTAACCGGAGGTTAAGATGGCAGAAACCAAAATTGTTGTCGGCCCGCAGCCGTTCAGCGTAGGAGAAGAGTACCCGTGGCTGGCGGAGCGTGACGAAGACGGTGCGGTAGTCACCTTCACCGGAAAGGTGCGCAACCATAACCTGGGCGACAGCGTCAAAGCATTAACCCTCGAACACTATCCGGGGATGACTGAAAAAGCACTGGCAGAAATTGTTGATGAAGCGCGTAACCGCTGGCCGCTGGGGCGCGTCACGGTGATTCACCGCATCGGGGAATTATGGCCGGGCGATGAAATCGTTTTTGTCGGTGTCACCAGTGCGCATCGCAGCAGTGCGTTTGAAGCCGGGCAGTTTATTATGGATTATCTCAAAACCCGCGCACCGTTCTGGAAGCGCGAAGCCACGCCGGAAGGCGACCGCTGGGTTGAAGCCCGGGAGAGCGATCTGCAGGCGGCAAAACGCTGGTAGTTTTTTGTTAGCCGGATAAGGCACCGCTGCGTCCGGCAATTTCACCGCTCAGTACATGCGTTTACGCTGCGTCGATGCACAGCCTCATCATTTTGCAGTATCCTTAAGATATTCCTTATATCTTCAGGAGATCGTCATGGACAGATTCCCACGTTCTGATTCAATCGTACAACCCTGGGCTGGCTTGCAAACTTATATGGCGCAAGTCTATGGCTGGATGACCGTTGGCTTGTTGCTGACCGCATTTGTTGCCTGGTATGCGGCTAATTCCGCGGCCGTGATGGAGCTGTTGTTCACTAACCGTGTCTTTTTAATCGGTCTGATCATCGCGCAATTAGCATTGGTTATTGTGTTATCAGCGATGATTCAAAAGCTGAGCGCAGGTGTAACGACGATGCTCTTTATGCTTTATTCGGCGCTGACGGGTCTTACGCTTTCCAGTATATTCATTGTCTATACCGCTGCTTCTATCGCCAGTACTTTCGTCGTTACTGCCGGGATGTTCGGCGCAATGAGCCTGTACGGTTACACCACGAAGCGCGATTTAAGTGGCTTTGGCAATATGCTGTTTATGGCGTTAATCGGCATTGTGCTGGCATCGCTGGTCAACTTCTGGCTGAAAAGCGAAGCATTGATGTGGGCAGTTACCTACATCGGCGTGATTGTCTTTGTCGGATTGACGGCGTATGACACTCAGAAATTGAAAAATATGGGTGAGCAGATTGATACCCGCGACACGTCGAACCTGCGCAAATATTCCATTCTTGGTGCGTTAACCTTGTATCTGGACTTCATCAACCTGTTCCTGATGTTGTTACGGATCTTCGGCAACCGCCGTTAATTCTTTTTCACCATCACTATCCCGGCCATGTGTCGGGATTTTTTTCTTACTAAAAACGACACTTAACAAGTACCAGGTATAAAATATGCCTTATGAGCGAGCGGAATCGTTTTCCGTATCCATAAATACAAAAGTATTTTGTATGCGTGGTTTTAAATTTATTGATGGTGAATATTAATGTTTTTTCTAAGGACAACTAAAAGAATGGAATCATACTCGCAAAACAGCAATAAATTAGATTTTCAGCACGAGGCCAGGATATTAAACGGTATATGGCTCATTACCGCTTTAGGTTTGGTGGCAACCGCAGGACTAGCCTGGGGAGCTAAGTATCTCGAAATTACGGCAACCAAATATGATTCACCACCAATGTATGTCGCCATAGGGTTATTATTACTTTGTATGTATGGCTTAAGTAAGGATATCAACAAGATAAATGCCGCCATCGCGGGCGTAATATATCTGTTTTTACTCTCTTTGGTGGCGATTGTCGTTGCAAGTTTAGTTCCTGTATATGCCATTATCATCGTGTTCAGCACTGCGGGCGCGATGTTTTTAATCAGTATGCTGGCCGGTTTATTATTTAATGTTGATCCTGGTTCTCACCGTTTTATCATTATGATGACGTTGACAGGGTTGGCCCTGGTAATCATCGTGAATGCGGCATTAATGAGTGAACGGCCCATTTGGGTAATAAGTTGCTTAATGATTGTGTTATGGCCAGGCATTATCTCGCATGGACGAAATAAGCTCCTTGAACTGGCAGGAAAATGCCATAGTGAAGAGTTGTGGAGTCCGGTTCGTTGCGCTTTTACAGGTGCATTAACACTCTATTACTATTTTATCGGCTTCTTTGGGATACTTGCCGCGATAGCTATAACGCTTGTCTGGCAAAGGCATACGCGTTTTTTTCATTAGTCGTAAATGCAGATACTAAAGAACTTAACTAAACTTCACATCGCCGCTTCATTTTTCGCCCGTAGCTTCTTCGCTTGGCTTTCCAGTAGCAGGTAACAGATCAGCGCCAGCAGCAGCGGGATAAAGTAATACAGGACGCGATAAGCGAGCAGGGCGGCGATAATGCTCCCTTTCGAGGTATGCTCCCCAGCCAGTAGTGCGATAAACACCGCTTCCAGCACACCGATCCCCGCCGGAATATGCACGATGACGCCAGCAATACTACTAACCAGTAACACGCCCAGTACAAAGAAATAGTTCACGCTTTGACCAAGTAACAGCCAGATAATCGCCCCCATTACCATCCAGTTAACGCTGGAAATCAGCATCTGAGCGAGGGCGAATTTCCATGAAGGCAGCACCAGCTTTTGCCCTTTGATGGTCATATGGCGGTGCTTCGCGAAAGCGCAAAACCACAAATAAACCGCGATAATCATCAGTAAGCCAATGCCGAGAATACGCAGCGTAGTTTGATCGACATACCAGTAATCCGGCAACTCCACCACGCCTGCGGTAAAGATAATCCCTGCCAGTAAAATATAGCCCAGCCAGTTGGTGGTAATACTGAGCGAGGAAATCCGCGTAATAGTGCTGCCCGGTAACCCTAGTCGGGAGTACAAACGATAGCGCATACCAATGCCGCCGACCCAGGTACTGAGCGTCAGGTTGAAGGCGTAGCAGATAAACGACACCAGCATCACCTGGCGCTTCGCCAGTTTGTGACCGCAGTAAAAGCGGGCGAGCAGGTCATAGCAGCCGTAAATCAGATAGCTGACGACCACCAGCCCGACCGCACTAAGCAGCGCAACGCGATTGTAGTCGCGGATGACCTTCCAGACCTCTTCCCAGTCCACTTTTTTGGCGTAGACCACCAGCAACACAATCACCGCGATAAAAAACAGCCAGGTGAGGATCTTCTTTGCTAAGCGCCAGCGCGGGTGTGATTTACTCATCAGGGGTTTACCCCCGTGTTTTCAGTTTCTACCCGATCCTGCGTTTCCATTGTCGGTTGTGCGGGGGGATCAACCTGCGTCAGACGTGGTGTGTGTGCCGGAAGCCAGCCAACCAGCGCCGGGAAGTGGCGTAAAAAGTGGAACGCCAGCACGCTTTTGGTCAGGTTCCACCAGGTGCGTTTGGGCAGCATGGTTTCATCCACCTGCTGACAATCTGCGGCAATAATGCCGTTCAGATTATCGCGCAGCGTCTGGTTAAAATGACGATCGTGGATGATGACATTTGCTTCGAGATTCAGTGACAAACTGAGCGGATCGAGATTACTGGACCCTACTGTCGCCCAGTGATCGTCCATCAATGCCACTTTGCCGTGGAGCGGGCGGCGGCGGTACTCAAAAACCTGAACGCCGCCTTTAACCAGATAGTTATACAGCAAGCGCGCACCGACTCTGACAATCGGCATATCCGGTTCGCCCTGAATGATCAGTTTGATCCGCACCCCGCGCCGTGCCGCTTTACGCAAGGCGTGTAAAAATCGATAGCCGGGGAAGAAGTAGGCGTTGGCGATAATCACTTCCCGCTGCGCCTGAGTGAGCATTTTCAGATAATGGCGTTCAATATCATCGCGATGTTCTTCGTTATCGCGCCAGACCAGCAATACCTGCGCTTCTCCCGGCTGGCGGTTCTCTTCCGCTTTGTGATGACGTCGCCACCAGCGTCGTGCCGCGCTCTGTCCAGGCAGGTTTTCCAGCTCAAACTGGAGAATATCTTCGACAATCGGCCCTTCAAGGCGTACCGCGTAATCCTGTTTAGCCTCTGGACCGTAGCTGGACATATGCTCGGCGGAGTAATTCAGCCCGCCAATAAAGGCGATACGCGCGTCGATCACCACAATTTTGCGATGCATCCGGCGAAACACATTGGTGCGCATACCAAAAAGGCGAGGGCGGGGATCGTAGTAGCGGAACACTACGCCAGCTGCCGTCAGTTCATTGACAAACTCATCGCTGAGATCCGGCGAACCGTAGCCATCCAGCAAGACTTCCGCTTTAACCCCGCGTTGCGCTGCTGCCAGTAGTGCCGCATGCAGCTGTTTGCCGACGTTATCCTCAAACCAGATAAACGTTTCAAGAATGATGCGTTCTTGTGCCTCGCCAATCGCCTTAAACACCGCGGGATAATATTGCTCGCCGTTTTCCAGCAACTGGATCTTATTGCCTTCGCGCCAGCTACATTTCATAAATGAATCTCCGCACTTAAAGGGGCATGATCAGAAAGGTGTCGCCATGTCCGCAGCGGCAACGCGGTTGGCGCGCTGGCGCTGGCATTTTTGACGTAGATCCTGTCCAGTCGTAGTAGAGGAAATTGCACCGGAAACGTGCGCGCCGGGCGTCCGTGGGCGCGGGTAAAAATCTCATCCAGTCCGGCCTGCACTTTTAACGGATGATTAGCTTTTTGCCGCCAGTCATTGAAATCACCCGCCACCAATACCGGTTCGCCGTCCGGTAGCTCATTCACCCATTCGGCGAGCATCGCAAGCTGCGCCTGACGGTGCGCCTCACGCAGGCCCAGATGTACGCACATCACATGAATCGCTTTTCCGGTCATCGGCGGCACAATGCGGCAGTAGAGCACGCCGCGCTTTTCCGCACCATCGACCGAAACATCGCGATTCTCATAATGTTCAATGGGATAACGCGACAGTACGGCGTTGCCGTGATGCCCTTCCGGGTATACGGCATTGCGACCGTAGGCAAAATCGCTCCACATAGTGTCGGCGAGAAACTCGTAGTGCGAGGTATCGGGCCAGTTTTCCACATGCAGCGGATGAACTTCGTGCGCGCCCATCACTTCCTGCAGGCAAACAATATCGGCGCTGACGGTACGCACGGCATCGCGAAGTTCCGGCAAAATGAAGCGTCGGTTAAACGCGGTAAAGCCTTTGTGAATGTTGATGGTGAGCACCTTGAACGAAAATTGTTGTGTTTGATCGGGCATAATTTTCCTGTCTTTGCCTCTTATCTCATTGAAATAGTGTAGTCGGCGTCACAAAAAGGTGCGGTCTTACGGAATTTTCCGTAAAGTTCGGTACTCTGAGTAAGTAGAGATAAATTCTTCAGGAGAGAAGCCATGAAGTGGCAACAACGTGTTCGTGTCGCAACGGGTCTAAGTTGCTGGCAGATTATGTTGCATTTACTGGTAGTGGCGCTGCTGGTGGTGGGCTGGATGAGTAAGACTCTGGTTCACGTCGGCGTGGGATTATGCGCACTGTATTGTGTCACGGTAGTGATGATGCTGGTGTTTCAGCGCCACCCCGAGCAACGCTGGCGTGAGGTGGCAGACGTGCTGGAAGAGCTGACCACGACCTGGTATTTTGGCGCAGCGCTGATTGTGCTGTGGCTGTTGTCCCGCGTACTGGAAAACAACTTTTTGCTGGCAATTGCAGGGCTGGCGATCCTTGCTGGCCCGGCGGTAGTGTCTTTGCTGGCGAAAGATAAGAAGTTACATCACCTTACGTCTAAACATCGCGTACGCCGCTGACCCTGTCGTGGCCGTTATCACCAGTAGCGGCCACAAACTATTCCACACAATATCCAGACTCGCATCCTTCAAATAAATCTGCTTGGTAATGTCCGTAAAGTGGCGAATAGGGTTAATCCACGTCAGATTTTGCAGCCACACTGGCATGTTTTCCACCGGCGAAACGTAACCGGAAAGGAGAATGGCGGGCATCATAAAAACAAACACGCCGATAAACGCCTGCTGTTGTGTCGAGCAGAGTGATGAAATCAACAGACCGAATCCCACCAGCGATAAACCGTAAATCACCATCGTAAAGTAGAACAGCGCTAGCGATCCGGCGAAGGGGATTTGATACGCCCAGATACCAATCGCCAGCACAATGGTGGCCTGGAAGGTGGCGACAATTAACGCCGGTACGGCTTTGCCGATGAAGATCTGCCAGGTGGTGAGCGGCGAAACCAGTAGCTGATCGAGCGTACCTTGTTCACGTTCGCGGGCGACGGAAAGTGAAGTGACGATCATTACGCCGATAGTGGTGATCATGGCGATCAGCGACGGCACCACAAACCATTTGTAGTCGAGATTCGGGTTATACCAGTTGCGTACCACCAGCTCGCTGTTGTTGGGTTTCGGTTTTCCTTCCAGCAGCTCCTGCTGATAATTTTTGACGATCTGTTGCAGGTAGTTGGCGGCAATTTGCGCACTGTTGGAGTTACGCCCGTCGAGGATCAACTGCAACGGCGCGGTCTGGAAGGTATCCAGTTTGCGCGAGAAGTCAGCCGGGAAACGCACCAGTAGTAACGCCTTTTGTGTGTCGATGGTCGGGCGGATCTCCTGTGGGCTTTTCAGCAGCAGCACATGTGTAAAGGCGCTGGCGCGGGCAAAACGTTGAGTAAGTTCCACCGAATGCTCGCCGTTATCTTCATCGTAGATGGCGATGGTGGCGTTAGTCACTTCCAGCGTGGCGGCGAACGGGAACAGGATCACCTGAATTAGCACGGGTAAAATCAGAATCGCGCGGGTTTGTGGTTCGCGCAGCAACGACTGCAACTCTTTGCGGATTAACGTCCATAAGCGATGAAACATGCTCTTCTCCCTAATCCAGCCGACGTTTGGTTTTCAGCCACGTCAGGCCGATAAACATCACCGCCGAAGCGATCAAAAACAGCACGTTTACCACCAGCACCACTGGAATATTCCCGGCGAGGAACAGGCTTTGCAGGGTGCTGACGAAATAACGAGCGGGAATAATGTACGTCACCGCGCGGATCACCGCGGGCATACTGTCGATCTGAAAAATAAAGCCGGAAAGCATAATCGACGGCAGAAAAGCGGCGTTCAGGGCGACCTGAGCGGCATTGAACTGGTTGCGGGTAATCGTGGAAATCAGCAGCCCCATTCCCAGGGTACTGAGTAAAAACAGGCTGGAGATAAAAAACAGAATCAGCAGCGAACCGCGATACGGCACGCCGAGAATAAACACTGACACCAGCATACACAGCAACATCGCCAGCATCCCGAGAAAGTAATAAGGGATCAGCTTACACAGCAGCAGTTCCGTGCGGGTAATCTCCGTAGAGAGCAGAGCCTCCATGGTGCCGCGTTCCCATTCTCGCGCCACCACCAGCGAGGTGAGAATCGCGCCGATGACCGTCATGATAATGGTCACCGCACCCGGGATAATAAAGTGCTGGCTTATCGCCGCCGGGTTAAACCAGTAGCGGGTTTGTACATCAATAAGCGGTTCAAAAGTCTGCCCGTTGTCCTCCGCTCGCTGCATTTGCCAGATCTGCCAGATCCCTTCGACATACCCCTGCACAAAGTTAGCGGTATTCGGCTCACTGCCGTCGGTGATCACCTGAATCGGTGCGGTGGCGTTGGCGCGCTCCATCTGTTCGGCGAAATCCACGGGAATAACCACCAGACCGCGAATTTTCCCCGACTGCATTTTGGCGATCAGTTCCTGACGGTTATCGCTGATGGTGGCGTCGATGTAGGGCGAACCGGTCATGGTGTGGGTGAAATCCAGCGCCGCTTCGCTACGCTGTTCCAGCAAAATCCCGACCCGCAGCTTGCTGGAGTCGAGGTTAATGCCGTAACCAAAAATAAACAGCAGTAGCAGTGGGATCACTACCGCAATCAGCCAGCTACTCGGATCGCGAACGATCTGCCGCGTCTCTTTGACGCACAGCGCCCGCACGCGATGCCAGGAAAGGATCGGGTTACTCATTGCTATGCTCCTTATCCCAGTCGTGGATCAACTGAATAAAGGCTTGCTCCATGGTGGGATCGGGTTGCTCATCGTTAGCTGACTGTGCTTTCAAATCGTCCGGCGTACCGCTGGCGATTAATTTCCCACGGTACACCAGGCCGATGCGGTCGCAATATTCCGCTTCATCCATAAAGTGGGTGGTGACCATCACCGTGACGCCTTTCTCTACCATGCTGTTGATGTGCAGCCAAAATTCACGGCGGGTGAGGGGGTCAACGCCGGAAGTCGGTTCGTCGAGAAAGAGAATATCCGGTTCATGCATCAGCGAACAGGCCAGCGCCAGCCGCTGTTTAAAACCTAATGGCAGTTCATCGGTGGCGTGTGAGGCAATACTTTTCAGGCCAAATGCCTCGCTCATACGGGAGATTTTTTCGTTCTGCGCCCGACCGCGTAAGCCATACACACCAGAGAAAAAGCGTAAATTCTGTTCGACCGTCAGGTTGCCGTAGAGCGAAAATTTTTGCGCCATATAGCCGAGATGCTGGCGCGCTTTACCGGAACTCTCTTTCAGATCCATCCCCAGCACCAGCGCCTGGCCGGAAGTCGGCACCAGCAAACCGCACATCATCTTAAAGGTGGTCGATTTACCCGCGCCGTTTGGCCCCAGCAAACCAAAAATCTCCCCACGTTTAACGGCAAAGTTGACGTGATCGGTGGCGGCAAAATCACCAAATTTCTTGGTCAGTTCTTTCGCTTCGATCACCGTCTCGCCGGGTGTGCCTTCTACCGTATGCAATATTGCACCCAGCGGCGATTCTGAGGTTCCGGCACCGCCCAGCAAATCAATAAACGCATCTTCAAAACGCGGCGTAGTTTCGTTGATGTTGATTTCCGGCATCCCGTCGGCATGGCGAATATCGTCTGGTGTGGCCTCTTTTTTGAGGATCAGACGTACCGATTTCCCCTGAATCATGCCATCGCTGACCTGCGGCAGTTTCAAGGCGCGTTGCAACAGTTTGCGGTTGCCCTCGTGTGGACTGGTCATCAGAAAGCTGCGTCCGGCCATGGTTTGTGTCAGGGCTTTTGGTTCTCCCTGATACAGCAACTCGCCTTCGTTCATCAGTAACACGTCACGGCACTGCTCGGCTTCGTCGAGATACGAGGTACTCCAGAGGATTAACATCCCTTCGCCCGCCAGCTCATGCACCATCTGCCACAGTTCGCGCCGTGAGATAGGGTCAACGCCGACGCCGGGTTCATCGAGCAGCAACACTTTCGGTTCGCCCACCAGGGTACAGGCCAGGCCGAGTTTTTGTTTCATCCCACCGGAGAGCTTGCCCGCCAGGCGTCCGGTAAACGGCCCAAGAGACGTAAACTCCAGCAGGCGAGCAAAAGTTTGCTTACGTGCCTCGCCGGTGACGCTGCGCAAATCCGCGTACAGATTGAGGTTCTCCATCACCGTGAGATCTTCATACAGACCAAATTTCTGCGGCATATAGCCGAGCACGGCGTGCAGCGCGCCGTCGTTTTTGATCGGATCAAAGCCAATCACCGTGGCACTGCCGCTGTCGGGTTTCAGTAATCCCGCCAACATCCGCATCAGTGTGGTTTTACCTGCACCGTCCGGCCCCACCAACCCCGTCACATAACCGGCGTGAATGGTACAATCGAGCGGCGCGACGGCGGGCTTGTCCATGCCCGGAAAGCGTTTTTCCAGGCCGTTCAGCGTGATAACGGCATCATTCATGTCCTGCCTCGTCACCGAATTGTACCGTCACTGGCATTCCCTGGCGTAACGCATCATCGGCGTCGGTCACCACAATACGCAGGCGATAGACGAGGTCGGTACGCAGATCCGGTGTTTCGACGGTTTTCGGGGTAAATTCAGCAGTCGGCGAAACGAAACCAATCTGCCCGTGATACGGCTTGTCCGGGCGACCATCGGTATAAAGCAGCACTTTGCGCCCCGGCTGGGCCTGGTCAAGATTCCGTTCATCAACATAAGCGCGCACCCACACCGGACGCGTTAGTGAAACGGTAAACACCGTGCCACCTTCATTGAGAACCGTGCCTGGCTCTACCGCGCGCGTTAACAGCGTGCCATCAGACGGTGCTATCAACGTTGAGTCCTGTAAATTCAGCTCCGCCTGCGCCAGTTGCGCCTGCGCCTGTTCGAGGCTGGCTTTCGCCTGAGCGATGTCCTGTTCACGGTTACCGGAACGGTACTGACGCAATTTATCCTGTGCTGATTTCAGCGTTGCCTGTGCCTGGTCGCGCGAGGAGCGGGCATTTTCCAGGTCATTTGCCGAAATGGTGCGGCTTTTCCACAGTCCTTGCTGGCGGTTATAGAAGTTCTGCGCATAGTCATAGGCGGCTTGCGCCTGTTTCACCGCTGCGGCGGCCTGAGCGATTTCTTCATCGCGATACCCGGCAAGCATCAGATCATACTGCGCCTGTGCCACCGAGACGCCCGCTTTCGCCTGCATCAGGGCAATCTCATACGGCTTGTGATCCAGTTCGCCCAGCACCTGGCCCGCTTTGATAGCATCACCTTCGTCCACCGCCAGCGATTCAACGCGCCCCCCAACACGGAAACTAAGATTCACCGTACGAATATCCACGTTGCCATACAGCGTCAGGCCGTTATCCTGGCGGCTTTGATACCACCAGTAGCCTCCGGCAACCACGGCGGCAAGTACCACTACCGCCAGTCCGATCACGACAGGTTTTTTCATCACTACAAACTCCTTTGCGATAATCCTTGCAAAATCAGGTCGATATGACAGGTCACCGTCTGGTTGATCAGTTCGGTCTTTTCTTCATCGAACGCGGTCCAGCCGGTACGTAACAGAATTGTTTCTTTGCCAAGACGGAACGCCAGAATCTCACCAATCAACGCATGGGTATGAAGGATCATGCGGGTGTCATTAGCGTCGCAGCCGGTCCAGGCGGCAATCAGGCGTGTCAGGTGGCTGTGTAGCGGACTAATCACCTGTTCGTGCACCAGGTGGTAGGCTGCCGTGGGAGAGAGCTGCTCACGGGAGATAAACTTGCTGAGGTTGACGGTGTCATCCTGGGTGAGCAGCTTAATCATGTTCCTGCAGGCGCGAAGGATCAGTTCACGGATGGCAGCCCGATCAGGCTGTGGTTGGGCGAACAAGCGTTCGGCTTCCTCGGCATGCGGACGGAACTGCTCGCCAATAAAATCGGCAATCCACTGGGCGCAGGCGAGGTACAAATCTTCTTTCGAACCGAAGTAGTAGGTGATGGCAGCGATATTCTGCCCGGCCTGGGCGGCTATCTCGCGGGTGGTGGCGTTCATTCCATATTCACCAAACTGCGCCAGTGCGGCAGCAATCAGCTGTTTTTTCGCCTGTTCACCCTTGATTGTCATGGCAGGATTATTCATCGCACAGTCCATTCTTAATCAAATGATTGATTAAGATTATGACTCCATATGGGAGTTGTCCAGTATGGCTAAGAATTTTAGCTACGCCAGTCACAGGGATAATTTATGCGCTGCGTCACAAAAACTGCTACACTCCGCTCCCTCATGACATTGTGGTTTTTGTCATTTTCCTTTTCAGTATCTCCCTGAAAACTACACCGGTAACGGTCGGGGCGGTTCGGAGTAGTTATGTCTTTCGATTCTTTGGGTTTAAGCCCTGATATCCTGCGCGCCGTTGCCGAGCAGGGTTACCGTGAACCCACCCCTATTCAGCAGCAGGCGATCCCTGCTGTGCTGGAAGGCCGCGACCTGATGGCTAGCGCCCAGACCGGCACCGGCAAAACAGCGGGCTTTACGCTGCCGCTGTTGCAACACCTGATCACTCGCCAGCCGCACGCCAAAGGGCGTCGTCCGGTACGTGCGCTCATTCTTACCCCGACCCGTGAACTGGCGGCACAGATTGGCGAAAACGTCCGTGATTACAGCAAATACCTGAACATTCGTTCGCTGGTGGTGTTTGGCGGTGTCAGCATTAACCCACAAATGATGAAGTTGCGCGGCGGCGTTGATGTGCTGGTGGCAACGCCGGGACGTTTGCTGGACCTGGAACATCAAAATGCAGTGAAGCTGGATCAGGTTGAAATCCTCGTCCTCGATGAAGCTGACCGCATGCTCGACATGGGCTTTATCCACGATATCCGTCGCGTGTTAACAAAACTGCCAGCGAAACGCCAGAACCTGCTGTTCTCTGCGACCTTCTCTGACGATATTAAAGCCCTGGCGGAAAAACTGTTGCACAACCCGCTGGAAATCGAAGTGGCACGCCGCAATACCGCGTCTGATCAGGTGACCCAGCACGTTCACTTTGTCGATAAGAAACGCAAACGCGAATTGCTGTCGCACATGATTGGTAAAGGGAACTGGCAGCAGGTGCTGGTGTTTACCCGTACCAAACACGGCGCTAACCATCTGGCTGAGCAGCTCAATAAAGATGGCATCCGTAGTGTGGCGATCCACGGGAATAAATCGCAAGGTGCGCGTACCCGTGCGCTGGCTGATTTTAAATCGGGTGACATTCGCGTACTGGTGGCGACCGATATCGCTGCGCGCGGTCTGGATATCGAAGAGTTGCCGCACGTCGTCAACTATGAACTGCCAAACGTACCGGAAGATTATGTCCACCGTATCGGGCGTACCGGTCGTGCGGCTGCTACCGGTGAAGCGTTGTCGCTGGTGTGTGTTGATGAACACAAACTGCTGCGTGATATCGAAAAACTGCTGAAAAAAGAGATCCCGCGCATTGCGATTCCGGGCTATGAGCCGGACCCGTCAATCAAAGCCGAACCGATCCAGAACGGTCGCCAGCAACGTGGCGGCATCAGGCTGATGAACAAACGCAAAACTGCCTGATGCGCTACGCTTATCAGGCCTACGTGAACTCTGCAATATATTGAATTTGCATGCTTTTGTAGGCCGGATAAGGCGTTTACGCCGCATCCGGCATTTCACAACAAGCACTTGTCAGCAATTTGAGAACACGGGAAAAAATTTATCTGTTTTACCGCCCATAAGCCACCGAGACGTTACTTCTCTATAGCCAATTGTTCGCGCAACTCCATTAAAAGGTAGCCCAGTCGATTCTTGCCCTTACCATTACCACCGTCTCCCCAGTAAGCATCGTTTTCCGTATGCTCAACCAGTTTTGCGGGCGCGGTTGCCAGCAAGAGCACACGCAGTTCTGCATGCTGTTCGAATTTAGCGCGAAGTGCTTTACGCATCACCTGTTCTTTAACCGACTCCCAGTTTTTACGAAGTGGCTTGGAACGATTACGCCCCATGCGAGCGGCGACCATGGGGGAAGAAACCCGACGGATCTCTTCGCGGTATTTTTCATCAAGGAATTTTTGTGCCTGAAAATAGTGTTCGGAGGTGGGCCAGGTATTCCCGTCAACCTTGATGGGCCTGGCGGCAAAGTTAGAAAAATCACCGTAGTCATCGCTGGTGCTGTAGAAATTTATGATGGTGTCTTGCATGACGTGTTGGATCCTTTGTGCTCGAACGGGCATTAAACCGCATTATGTTGGTGGTTATTGCGAGCCGCTTTCCAGAAACAGAAAAACCATTACCCCTGAAAACCGAAAAATGCCACAATATTGGCTGTTTATACAGTATTTCAGGTTTTCTCATGGCATTAACCGCCGCGCTTAAAGCGCAAATTGCCGCCTGGTATAAGGCGCTTCAGGAACAGATCCCCGACTTTATTCCCCGTGCGCCGCAGCGGCAGATGATTGCGGACGTCGCCAAAACGCTGGCCGGAGAAGAAGGGCGGCATCTGGCGATTGAAGCCCCCACCGGCGTTGGGAAAACGCTCTCCTATTTGATCCCCGGCATCGCCATTGCCCGCGAAGAGCAAAAAACGCTGGTGGTGAGTACCGCCAACGTGGCGTTGCAGGATCAGATTTACAGCAAAGATTTACCGCTGCTGAAAAAGATCATTCCCGATCTTAAATTCACTGCCGCTTTCGGGCGTGGGCGCTACGTTTGTCCACGTAATCTGACGGCGCTCGCCAGCACTGAACCCACGCAACAGGATCTGCTGGCGTTTCTTGACGACGAACTGACGCCAAATAATCAGGAAGAGCAAAAACGTTGTGCGAAGCTGAAGGGCGATCTCGACACTTATAAATGGGATGGTCTGCGCGATCATACGGATATCGCTATAGATGATGATCTCTGGCGTCGTTTGAGTACCGACAAAGCCAGCTGCCTCAACCGTAACTGTTACTACTATCGTGAATGCCCGTTTTTTGTTACTCGTCGGGAGATTCAGGAAGCGGAAGTGGTGGTGGCAAACCATGCGCTGGTGATGGCGGCGATGGAAAGCGAAGCCGTACTGCCTGACCCGAAAAATCTGCTGCTGGTGCTGGACGAAGGTCATCACCTGCCAGATGTGGCCCGGGATGCGCTGGAGATGAGCGCTGAAATCACCGTGCCCTGGTATCGACTACAGCTGGACTTGTTCACGAAACTGGTCGCTACCTGCATGGAGCAGTTTCGCCCGAAGACCATCCCACCGCTGGCGATCCCTGAACGTTTGAATGCGCATTGTGAAGAGTTGTATGAGCTTATCGCCTCGTTAAACAACATTCTCAATCTCTACATGCCTGCCGGGCAGGAGGCAGAGCACCGTTTTGCGATGGGCGAACTGCCTGATGAATTGCTGGAGATCTGCCAGCGGCTGGCAAAACTCACCGAGATGCTGCGTGGTCTGGCGGAGTTATTTCTTAACGATTTAAGTGAGAAAACCGGCAGCCACGATATTGTGCGTCTGCATCGGTTGATTTTACAGATGAACCGCGCGCTGGGGATGTTTGAGGTGCAAAGCAAACTCTGGCGGCTGGCGTCTCTGGCGCAATCTTCCGGTGCGCCGGTGACCAAATGGGCGACGCGGGAAGAGCGCGAAGGGCAGCTACACCTCTGGTTTCACTGCGTGGGAATACGTGTCAGCGATCAGCTGGAAAGGCTGCTGTGGCGCAGTATTCCGCACATTATTGTCACCTCCGCAACCTTGCGTTCGCTGAATAGTTTTTCGCGTTTGCAGGAGATGAGTGGTCTGAAAGAGAAAGCGGGCGACCGTTTTGTGGCGCTGGATTCCCCCTTTAACCACTGCGAACAGGGCAAAATTGTTATTCCCCGGATGCGCTTTGAGCCTTCCATCGACAACGAAGAGCAACACATTGCCGAAATGGCGGCCTTTTTCCGTGAACAGGTGGAGAGCAAAAAATATCTCGGTATGTTGGTACTGTTTGCCAGCGGACGGGCGATGCAGCGCTTTCTCGACTATGTGACGGATTTACGCCTGATGTTGCTGGTGCAGGGCGATCAGCCGCGTTATCGCTTAGTTGAACTGCACCGCAAACGCGTTGCCAACGGTGAGCGTAGCGTGCTGGTGGGCTTACAGTCATTTGCCGAAGGGCTTGATTTGAAAGGTGATCTGCTCAGCCAGGTGCATATCCACAAAATCGCTTTTCCGCCCATCGACAGCCCGGTGGTGATCACCGAAGGGGAATGGCTGAAAAGCCTCAACCGCTATCCGTTTGAGGTGCAAAGCCTGCCGAGCGCCTCGTTTAACCTGATTCAGCAGGTTGGGCGACTGATTCGAAGCCACGGTTGCTGGGGCGAAGTGGTTATCTACGACAAACGCTTGCTGACAAAAAATTATGGCAAGCGACTACTGGATGCATTACCGGTATTTCCGATAGAGCAACCGGAAGTCCCTGAAGGTATAGTTAAAAAGAAAGAAAAAACGAAATCCCCACGCCGTCGGCGGCGTTAATGATGTGAGTCAGGTAAGGAGTCGTAAATGGACTATCGCAAAATCATTAAAGAGATCGGGCGCGGGAAAAACCACGCGCGCGATTTAGACCGGGATACTGCGCGCGGTCTGTATGCTCATATGCTCAATGGTGAAGTCCCTGACCTTGAGTTGGGCGGCGTATTGATTGCGCTGCGTATCAAAGGGGAAGGGGAAGCAGAGATGCTCGGCTTTTACGAAGCCATGCAAAATCACACCATCAAGCTGACGCCGCCTGCAGGCAAGCCGATGCCGATTGTCATCCCCAGTTACAACGGCGCGCGTAAACAGGCTAACCTGACGCCATTATTGGCGATTCTGCTGCATAAACTCGGTTTTCCTGTGGTGGTTCACGGAGTTAGCGAAGATCCAACTCGCGTGCTGACAGAAACCATTTTCGAACTGATGGGTATTACACCAACGTTGCACGGCGGGCAGGCGCAGGCGAAGCTCGACGAACATCAACCGGTGTTTATGCCTGTCGGCGCGTTTTGCCCGCCGCTGGAAAAACAACTGGCGATGCGCTGGCGGATGGGCGTGCGTAACAGTGCACATACCCTGGCGAAACTGGCGACGCCATTTGCCGAAGGTGAGGCACTGTGTCTTTCCAGCGTTTCGCATCCGGAATACATTGGACGCGTCGCGAAGTTCTTTAGCGATATCGGCGGGTGGGCGTTACTAATGCATGGTACTGAAGGCGAAGTGTATGCTAATCCGCAGCGCTGCCCGCAGATCAATCTCATTGACCGTGAAGGGATGCGGGTGCTGTATGAAAAACAGGACCCTGCTGGTAGCGAGTTACTGCCACAAGCAAAAGATCCGGAAACCACGGCGCAGTGGACTGAGCGTTGCCTGGCTGGCAGCGAAGCGATTCCCGAATCGCTGAAAATCCAGATGGCTTGCTGCCTGGTGGCTACGGGTGAAGCGGCAACTATCAGCGATGGCCTGGCGCGCGTTAATCAGGCATTTTAATTTTTATCTCAGCCGGATGAGCCACGTCATCCGGCTTTTACCCCACCGCAATATGAAATTCCTGCATCTTTATTGACCTTCCCGCGCCCGGCGTGCAGCATAAAAAAACAACAAACACATAACATAAACAGGAGTTAACCATGGAAAGTGGTCATCGCTTTGATGCTCAGACGCTGCACAGTTTTATTCAGGCTGTATTTCGTCAGATGGGTAGCGAGGAACAAGAAGCGAAATTAGTTGCCGATCATTTAATCGCGGCAAACCTGGCAGGGCATGATTCTCATGGTATTGGCATGATCCCAAGCTATGTGCGTTCCTGGAGTCAGGGGCATCTGCAAATTAACCATCATGCCAAAATCGTTAAAGAGGCGGGGGCGGCAGTCACGCTCGATGGCGATCGCGCATTCGGTCAGGTCGCGGCACACGAAGCGATGGCGCTGGGGATTGAGAAAGCGCATCAGCACGGTATTGCTGCCGTGGCGCTACATAACTCGCATCATATCGGCCGTATCGGTTACTGGGCGGAGCAGTGTTCAGCGGCGGGGTTTGTCTCTATCCACTTTGTTAGCGTGGTCGGTATTCCAATGGTCGCGCCGTTCCACGGTCGCGACAGCCGCTTTGGCACCAATCCCTTCTGTGTGGTTTTCCCTCGTAAAGATAATTTCCCGCTGTTGCTTGATTACGCCACCAGCGCCATTGCATTTGGCAAAACCCGCGTCGCCTGGCATAAAGGCGTCCCCGTGCCGCCAGGTTGCCTGATTGACGTTAACGGCGTGCCGACGACCAATCCGGCGGTAATGCAGGAGTCGCCGTTGGGGTCGCTGTTGACCTTTGCCGAACATAAAGGCTACGCCCTTGCAGCGATGTGTGAAATTCTTGGCGGGGCGCTTTCTGGCGGTAAAACGACGCATCAGGAAACGTTGCAAACCAGCCCCGATGCCATTCTTAACTGCATGACCACTATCATCATCAACCCGGAACTGTTCGGCGCGCCGGATTGTAACGCGCAGACCGAAGCCTTTGCCGAGTGGGTGAAAGCCTCGCCGCATGATGACGATAAGCCGATTTTGCTACCGGGCGAGTGGGAAGTGAACACGCGTCGCGAACGGCAGGAGCAGGGGATTCCATTGGATGCGGGAAGCTGGCAGGCCATTTGTGATGCGGCGCGGCAGATTGGTATGTCGGAAGAGACGTTGCAGGCTTTCTGTCAGCAGTTAGCCAGCTAAAAAAAAGCCCGTCCAGTGGCGGACGGGCAAACAAGGGTAACATAGGATCAATGAGGGTTAGAGCATATGCGTCTGTCGGCAAACAGACAGGGAAATACTTGTGCTGGACGTAGCGTAAACGCCTGATCCGTCCAACGGTTCGGATTTTGTAGGCCTGATAAGACGCGGTAGCGTCGCATCAGGCATCTGTTGCCGGATGCGGCATAAACGCCTTATCCGTCCTACGAATTACTTATAAATTACCGCAGTACCGCTTAATTTATTGTTGTTGGTGGCGGAAGTGATGCTGTATCCACTGGCACCGGCTGCCGCCGCTTTCTCAGCCAGTTTCGCTTCCAGGGCATCGAGGGTGGATGCGCCATCGGCAGAAACCACGCCGATTTTATTCATGTTCTGTGCCTGGGATGCCGTTACCGGTTCCGCCGCGAACACGCCAAATGACAGAGTTGAAAGAGCCATAGCAGCAACAACAGTATTGATAGTTTTCATAATTAATCTCTCGCAGGTGATTTTTGTATAAGTGACGTTGTTTCGTCGATGTGATGAGTATCACGTTTTTTTACGAGAGATAAAATCGAAGAGAATTGACCGCCTTGTTCAAATAAATTGATTGATATCTAACATACTGATAAACCATTTATTTGTTGTACTTATGGACTTGTTTTATGCCGCGTGGCAGTCACAGCAGCGTTAAAGGCACGGAATGCCACGCAAAATACAAATTATACTCGCTATGCATCTCGCCAGTTGTAGTTAACGTAACTGTCTGTCTTTCGAACCTCTGCGATTATATCCTGTATACGCTGGTTTTTGTAAATCTTTCTCCTGCTGACAATGAATACATAAGCGCACGCCAGGAATGGCTTCCCGACGGGCTTGCGGGATGGGGGCACCGCACTCTTCACATTCATACAGGCTTTCGCCACGCGGAATTTCACCCCGAGCGCGGGCAATCGCATCTTCAATTGTACTGTTGATCTGTTCGTTGACGGCGTCATCGTTAGCCCAAGCGGATGCCATATCGTCCTCCCCATATCAATGCTTGTACAGTTAAGTGTAGCTAATATAGGGACGAACCTGGGCAGTTCAAGCGTCAGATCTCCGACCATTCCCGCAGCAGATTATGATAAAGATTGAGCAGCGACAGGATCTCTTCATTTTCACCATAGCGGCTTTTCAGCGACTGAATATTTTTGTCCAGTTCAAACAGCATGGCGCGCTTTTTATCATCGCGGATCATCGACTGGATCCACATAAATGATGCCACTCGTACGCCGCGGGTTACGGGTGTCACGCAATGCAGGCTGCTGGAGGGATACAACACCAGATCACCTGCCGGGAGTTTTACCCGATGTTGTCCAAAGGTGTCATTAACGACCAGTTCGCCGCCGTCGTAGCTTTGTGGATCGCTTAAAAACAGCGTGGCAGAAAGGTCAGTGCGCATCCAGCCGTTTTGTGGATGGCTGCGTACTGCGCCATCCACATGGAAACCATAGGTTTCATTGTTCTGATAGCGATTAAACAGCGGCGTGGAAAGGGTACGCGGCAAGGCAGCGGCAAAGAACAATGCATGTTGGTTAACCGCGTTCAGCACCTCATTTTGCAGTGCGGCGTATAACGCGCTGCGGGTGTCTACTTGCTGATTGTTCTTAACTTGTGCACCTTGTGCTCCGGTGGTGACGCGTCCATCCACCCATTCGGCTTGTTCCAGTTGTTCGCGAAAATGGGCGACGTCCTGTGGCGATAACACGCCGGGAATGTGGTACATCATACAAGTTCTCCAAAAAGTGGGGCCTGCGCCCCACATCTGAATCAGAAATGCATATTGGCTGTGAGCAAGAAGGTTCTTGGCTCGCCCGGGTGATAACGGTAGCCGCTCTTGTTGATTGAGGCGACGTAATCGGTATCAAACAGGTTGTAAACGTTTAGCTGGAAGTCGAGATTGCGATTAACCCGATACCCCAGTTTGGCATCGGCGACCCAGTAACCTTCTGTAAATGCTGGCGTTCCCACCGCGCCGTCTGAACCTTTATGTATACTGCCGATATAGCGTGCGCCCGCGCCAACAGAGATATCATCGGTTGCCTGATATTGGCTCCATAAGGTGAAGGCGTGCTCCGGGGTATACGGCAGCGATGAGGAACCATCCTGGGCAACATCTTTGCCGTTTTTGATGGTTGCTTTTTGCTGGGTATAGCCGCCAATCACCTGCCACGCGGGAGTGATATTCCCTGCCACGGATATCTCATAGCCTTCGACGCGTTTCTTACCGTATTGCGAGTAAGTCCCGTCATCATTTTGCTCAACTTCATTTTCGATATCAGTACGGAACAGCGCGGCGGTGAGCAACAGGCGTTTATCCAGAACCTGCCATTTGGTGCCAATCTCGCTGGTGTTGGCTTTTTGCGGTTTAAAATCGGTGCGGTTGGCACTGTTACCACTGCCAGACTGCGCAAGGGCGAAGTTGTTGCCGCCCGGAGGCTGCTGGGAAACGGCATAGTTAATATAGACATTGCCGTTTTCCGTCAGGTGGTACAGCGCCCCGGCTTTCCAGTTCACCAGATTGCCCGACTTGGCGGTGTCGACGGTGGTGACTGGAGAACCTTTTGCCACACCAGCTGGGCAGGTGATGGCACCGCGTCCGCTGCCGCCGCAGGCGGTGGCACTGTCATATTCAGTATGATAATTATCCAGACGGATCCCGCCGTTCAGCTCAAAATCACGGGTGATTTGCAGCGTATCGAAGGCGTAAATTGCGAAGGTATCCGTCTGACCATTGGCGTTTGCGCCGTTGCGCGTCAGGCCGCCGGGATGAATTCTGCTGTCAGGATGATAAATATTTACCGCCGGTAACGTCACCGGATTAACGCCATAGTTAGTCTGCGTTTCACGGGTAAATTCCACGCCGGTACTGACATCATGACCGATAGAACCGGTATAGAACGTCGAGGTCAGGTTGGTCTGGTTGGTGAGAATTTTATTACTCACATCTTTGGTATTCGCCGTGCGTGACTAGGTCCAGCTATTCACATCGCTGGTGGGCTGAGTAATATTCGACGCCCCGCCCATAATCGCCGTCATCAGGTAATCCTGCTTTACGCGCGACCAACGGGTAGTATTGCGAATGGTGGTGTTATCGTTGATGTCGTGCTCAAAACGCATGGTGGCGGTGTCGGTGGTCGAATCGTCGTAATCGGAATCCGTGCCGTAAAAGTTATGAGTATCAACTTTTCCGGAATGATTCAGGGCCGCCGCTCCCGCAGATGGGGCAGAATAGCCCGGCAAACCGATGGTCGGAATGCCGCCGTCTGGCGTGTTGTGCTGAGTGACATGCAGATAATTAAGATACAAACGATTTGCTGTACCAAGGCCAAAAGCGACAGAAGGGGCGACGCCGTAACGCTCATTTTTGACTTTGTCGCGTCCGGCATCGTGGGTTTTTTCGCCCATCACATTCAGGCGCACCGCGGTAGTATCACCAATGACCTGATTGACGTCCAGCGTGCCGCGGCGGAACCAGGCGCTGCCAATACTGGCGGAGGCGTCAATGCCGGAATCATTGCGCGGCTGCTTGCTGATCATATTGATCGAGCCTGTCGGTGCGCTGCGCCCGTAGTCGGTGCCGGACGGCCCTTTAATCACTTCGACCTGCTCGGTATTGAAGGTGTCGCGCGAGACGCTGCCGATATCGCGAATACCATCAATATAAATACTGTTAGAGGTATCGGCACCACGCATATAAATGGCGTCGCCAGTGGTGGAGTTACCGTTCTCACCCGCAAAAAACGCACCCACGCCGGGGTAATGCCGATCAGTTAAGGATCAGTTGACCGATCCAGTGGCTGTGTAAGAATCCGGAAACGCTCACTTGTTTCCGG
>NZ_JBDYCV010000038.1:0-35411 GCF_040495915.1 Shigella sp. FJ200513
CTTGCGACGTTAAGAATCCGTATCTTCGAGTGCCCACACAGATTGTCTGATAAATTGTTAAAGAGCAGTTGCGACGCGCTTTAGCGCACTGTCGCGAGGTGGCGTATATTACGCTTTCCTCTTTCAGAGTCAACCCTGAATTTCAGGATTTTTCTCTTCAACCGAACCGGCTGTTTGTGTGAAGTGATTCACATCCGCCGTGTCGATGAAGGCGCATTATAGGGAGTTCTCCGCAGGCCGCAATAGAAAAATTGCAGAAAAATGACTGACTGCTGCATTCCCCAGCAAAACCCCGCTTTATACCTTTTTACGCACAGAGTTATCCACAATCATCAATGTAATTTCTGTATTTTTCCCACGGTAACCACTGTCAAAATTGTGATCACCATTGAAAGAGAAAAATTCGCGAGCGTTGCGCAAACGTTTTCGTTACAATGCGGGCGAAAAATAAGGATGCCCCGTTAGGGGCGTTAGCTGAGTTTTTCGCGAAAAATTCAGCTAACGCTCTCTGTAATAGTCAAACCCAGGGGATTTACCATGCAACAACGTCGTCCAGTCCGCCGCGCTCTGCTCAGTGTTTCTGACAAAGCCGGTATCGTCGAATTCGCCCAGGCACTTTCCGCACGCGGTGTGGAGCTGCTGTCTACAGGGGGCACTGCCCGTCTGTTAGCAGAAAAAGGTCTGCCGGTAACCGAAGTTTCCGATTACACCGGTTTCCCGGAGATGATGGATGGACGCGTGAAGACCCTGCATCCGAAAGTACATGGTGGCATTCTGGGCCGTCGCGGCCAGGACGATGCCATTATGGAAGAACATCAGATCCAGCCTATCGATATGGTGGTTGTTAACCTGTATCCGTTCGCCCAGACTGTTGCTCGTGAAGGCTGCTCGCTGGAAGATGCGGTTGAGAACATCGATATCGGCGGCCCGACCATGGTGCGCTCCGCCGCTAAGAACCATAAAGATGTCGCAATCGTGGTGAAGAGCAGCGACTACGACGCCATTATTAAAGAGATGGATGACAACGAAGGATCGCTGACGCTTGCAACCCGTTTCGACCTCGCCATCAAAGCCTTCGAACACACTGCCGCCTACGACAGCATGATTGCCAACTACTTCGGCAGCATGGTTCCGGCGTACCACGGTGAAAGCAAAGAAGCCGCCGGTCGCTTCCCACGCACGCTGAACCTGAACTTCATTAAGAAGCAGGATATGCGTTACGGCGAGAACAGCCACCAGCAGGCTGCCTTCTATATAGAAGAGAATGTGAAAGAAGCCTCCGTTGCTACCGCAACCCAGGTTCAGGGTAAAGCCCTCTCTTATAACAACATCGCCGATACCGATGCGGCGCTGGAGTGCGTGAAAGAGTTCGCCGAGCCGGCATGTGTGATTGTGAAGCACGCCAACCCTTGCGGTGTAGCTATCGGCAATTCCATTCTTGATGCTTACGATCGCGCGTACAAAACCGACCCAACCTCCGCATTCGGCGGCATCATTGCCTTTAACCGCGAGCTGGATGCGGAAACCGCACAGGCCATCATTTCTCGTCAGTTTGTCGAAGTGATTATTGCGCCTTCCGCCAGCGAAGAAGCCCTGAAAATCACCGCCGCCAAGCAGAACGTACGCGTTCTGACCTGCGGTCAGTGGGGCGAGCGTGTTCCGGGTCTTGATTTCAAACGCGTGAACGGCGGTCTGCTGGTTCAGGATCGTGACCTGGGGATGGTCGGTGCGGAAGAACTGCGCGTCGTCACCCAACGTCAGCCGACCGAACAGGAACTGCGTGATGCGCTGTTCTGCTGGAAAGTGGCGAAATTCGTGAAATCCAATGCTATCGTCTATGCCAAAAACAATATGACCATCGGTATTGGCGCGGGCCAGATGAGCCGCGTGTACTCCGCGAAAATCGCCGGTATTAAAGCTGCCGATGAAGGCCTGGAAGTGAAAGGTTCCTCGATGGCTTCTGACGCGTTCTTCCCGTTCCGCGACGGTATTGATGCCGCCGCCGCTGCGGGCGTGACCTGCGTAATCCAGCCTGGCGGTTCCATCCGTGATGACGAAGTGATTGCCGCCGCCGACGAGCACGGTATTGCGATGCTCTTCACCGACATGCGCCACTTCCGCCATTAATGGAGCAATAGATGAAAGTATTAGTGATTGGTAACGGCGGGCGCGAGCACGCGCTGGCCTGGAAAGCGGCCCAGTCGCCGCTGGTTGAGACTGTTTTTGCTGCTCCGGGTAATGCAGGCACTGCGCTGGAACCCGCGCTGCAAAACGTTGCTATCGGCGTGACCGATATCCCGGCGCTGTTGGATTTCGCACAAAACGAAAAGATTGATCTGACCATCGTCGGCCCGGAAGCGCCGCTGGTGAAAGGCGTGGTCGATACCTTCCGCGCCGCCGGGCTGAAAATCTTCGGCCCAACCGCAGGTGCGGCCCAACTGGAAGGCTCAAAAGCGTTTACCAAAGATTTCCTGGCCCGCCATAAGATCCCTACGGCGGAATACCAGAACTTCACCGAGGTAGAACCTGCGCTGGTGTATCTGCGTGAGAAAGGCGCGCCAATCGTCATTAAAGCGGACGGTCTGGCTGCCGGGAAAGGCGTTATCGTGGCGATGACGCTGGAAGAAGCGGAAGCGGCTGTTCACGATATGCTGGCGGGCAACGCTTTTGGCGACGCGGGTCATCGCATCGTTATCGAAGAGTTCCTCGATGGCGAAGAAGCGAGCTTTATCGTGATGGTGGACGGCGAGCATGTGCTGCCGATGGCTACCAGCCAGGATCACAAACGCGTAGGCGATAAAGATAACGGACCAAACACCGGCGGGATGGGCGCTTACTCCCCCGCGCCGGTAGTAACCGATGAAGTTCATCAGCGCACCATGGAACGTATCATCTGGCCAACCGTGAAAGGCATGGCGGCGGAAGGCAACACCTACACCGGTTTTCTCTATGCGGGCCTGATGATCGACAAACAGGGCAATCCGAAGGTTATTGAATTTAACTGCCGCTTTGGCGATCCGGAAACCCAGCCGATTATGCTGCGCATGAAGTCCGATCTGGTTGAGCTCTGCCTGGCGGCCTGTGAAGGCAAACTGGACGAGAAAACGTCAGAGTGGGATGAACGTGCTTCTCTCAGCGTGGTGATGGCTGCGGGTGGATATCCGGGCGATTACCGCACCGGCGATGTGATCCACGGCCTGCCGCTGGAAGAAGTGGCTGACGGCAAAGTGTTCCACGCGGGCACAAAACTGGCGGATGACGAGCAGGTGGTAACCAGCGGCGGGCGCGTACTGTGCGTCACCGCGCTGGGTCATACCGTGGCAGAAGCGCAGAAACGCGCCTACGCCTTAATGACCGATATCCACTGGGATGATTGCTTCTGCCGGAAAGATATCGGTTGGCGCGCCATCGAACGCGAGCAGAACTAACGCGACAGTTTTGCCAATAGCGTTTTGCGCGTGATCCCTAACTGACGGGCGGCTTCGGTTTTGTTGCCGCCCGTTTTCTCCAGCGCCGCCAGAATCACCTCTTTTTCCACTTCCACCAGCGGCTGAATATCCTGACTTTGCCCCAGCGGGATCGGCGTACTGGCAATCGCCAGCGGCAGCTCGCGTTCGGAAATATATTCCCCGGTCAGCAGCACCACCGCCCGTTCCACCGCGTTTTCCAGTTCACGAATATTTCCCGGCCAGTCGTAGTGGATCAGCAAATCCATCGCCTGTGGCGTAAAGCCTTTTACCGCCTTGCGATTACGCTCGGCAAAGCGCTGAAGAAAATGGCCAGCCAGCAGAGGGATATCTTCCCGCCGTTGCCGCAGCGATGGTACTTCAATCGCCACCACATTCAGGCGATAGTAGAGATCCTGGCGAAAACGCCCGGCATTCACCTCTGCGGCAAGATCGCGATGGGTCGCCGCAATCAGCCGGACATCAACCGAGATAGTCTGGTTGCTACCGACACGCTGAACTTCGCGCTCCTGAATCGCACGCAGCAGACGCACCTGCATCATCGGCGAGATATCGCCAATTTCATCGAGAAACAGCGTGCCGCCGTCCGCCTCAACAAAGCGCCCTTCCCGGCGTTTATCGGCTCCAGTAAACGCCCCTTTTTCGTGACCGAACAATTCAGATTCCAGCAAGGATTCGTTGAGTGCCGCACAGTTGAGCGTTACCAGCGGTTTTTCGCTACGTGCGCTACTGGCGTGAATCGCCCTGGCGACCAGCTCTTTACCGGTGCCGGAATCGCCGTGGATCAGCACCGTGGCTTCCGATGGCGCGACGAGGGCGATTTCACTGAGCAGGTGTTGCATCGCCGGGCTTTTACCGACCATACCGAACTGGCTGGCAGTCACCGCAGGTGTTTCAGCATCAATACTGTGCGTATGCGCGAGCGCCTTTTCCAGCGTCGCCTGTAGGTTATCGAAATCCAGCGGCTTGATGAGATAATCCTGCGCCCCAGTTTTCAGTGCCTCTACCGCCGTCTCGACGCTGGAGTACGCAGTCATAATCAGCACCGGAATTGCCGGGTTTAACGCTTTGATCTCTTTCAGCGTGGCGATGCCGTCCATCTCCGCCATTCGCACATCGCAAAGCACAAGATCAAAAACCTGTTCCCGCACCTGCTCCAGCGCCTGTCGCCCGCTGTTCGCCAGCGCGACGTTATAGCCCCAGCCGCGCAGTAAAGCCTGCAAAATAGTGCAGTGGCTAATGTCATCATCCACCACCAGAATATCGATATTATCGTGCGTCATCCTTGTGGGTCCTTACGCGTAATATTGACCGGAAGCCAGAGGGTGAACGTTGAGCCTTTTCCCTCCTGGCTTGCGACCTGAATTGTACCACCGTGTTGTTCAACAATATTATGCACGACCGCCAGCCCCAATCCGGTGCCTTCGGCTTTGGTGGTGAAGTACGGAGTGAAGATGGCTTCAAGCTGATCTGCCGCAATTCCCTTACCGCTGTCGGTAACGCTGATTTTCACGCCCGCGCCGCTTTCGCTGGCCGTCACGCTAATCACGCCATGCTGACCAATCGCCTGAATAGCATTGAGATAGAGATTCAACAGGACCTGAGTCAGCCTGTCCGGATCGGCCTGAATTTCCGGTAATGTGTCGTTGGCGGTAAAGCGTAACTGGATCTCCCGGCTGTTTGCATCCTGGCTTACCAGCTGTAATGAGTGGTTAATCAGCGTGTTGAGATCCACCGCCTGCAAAGCCAGATGCGTTGGCTTAACCAGTTCCAGCAACTCGCTTACCACGCGGTTTAAACGGTCGGCCTCTTTCGCCATCACCTGCGCCAGTTGATGCGCTTCTCCCCCTGCAGGCGCGCGCTCGGCAAAGTATTTCGCCAGTCCTTTAATCGAGGAAAGTGGGTTACGGATTTCGTGGGCAACGCCTGCCGCAAGATGCCCCAGCGCCACCAGCTTCTCTTTGCGCTTCATTTCATCTTGTAGAAGCTGGCGCGAGCGCAGATAGCGGCGATACCAGAAGAATGACAATACGCTTGCCAGCAAGACCGTCGCCAGGGCGAAGAGAATAATCAGGGTGTTTCTCTGCTCACGATCTTCGGCACTCACAATATTACTGGCGTCGAAAGCGATGAAAATTGCTTGTGGTGTCGCGGCATACTGCTGCATATGGCGCATCCGGTACATTCCAGCAGCAAACATCGGTTGAAACTGGCGATAAATTTCCAGAACAGGCTCGCCGTCTGCGCTATCGATCCGCCGCCACGCTTCTTCATCTCCCGGATGTAACTGCTGCATTTCCTGAGGGGAATAAAGCTGTTTTCCCACCATGCCGGAGTTGCTATGCATCACGATTGTTCCTTGTTCATCCGTGACCGCAAACCAACGTACTCCAGGCTGCCCGGCCATTTCTTCCAGTAAGGCCTGCTGCTGCGCATGATGCATGCGCATCCCCATGCCGACGCGCGAGCCGGATTCAAGAGCGCGAATAAGTACACTGCCTTTTTCCAGCAGCGTTTGTCTGGCGGCGGCAGTCTCGCGCCCATAATCGCGAATCACCGTCACCGCAAACAACCCTACCAGCCCAACAATGACCACGGGGAGGATCGCGCTTAACCATTTAGCTAAGGAGTCTTTAGAACGTTGCATAAAACGCATCTTCTTCTTTGCCTGCTCATCCCTTTCTGACAGCAGAAATCATGCCATCTTTTATCAGCGCTTACCCTGCGCTGTAACACAAAGGCTTAAGTTTCAATGAGTAAAAATGACTCGCTACCCGCAGCAGGCGAGTCATTTTTACTCGTTTATCATGCCAGATTACCCGTCATATCAGCGTTTCATCGTTGGCACGGAAGATGCAATACCCGAAGTAAGACAACCACTGGAGGATTAACCATGAAACGGAACACGAAAATTGCCCTGGTAATGATGGCGCTTTCAGCAATGGCGATGGGATCGACATCTGCATTTGCTCACGGCGGACACGGTATGTGGCAGCAAAATGCCGCGCCTTTGACCAGCGAACAACAGACAGCGTGGCAGAAAATCCATAATGACTTTTACGCTCAAAGCAGCGCACTGCAACAGCAACTGGTGACGAAGCGTTATGAATACAATGCCCTGTTAGCCGCGAACCCACCGGATAGCAGCAAAATTAACGCGGTCGCCAAAGAGATGGAGAATTTGCGTCAGTCGTTAGATGAGTTACGGGTGAAACGAGATATCGCGATGGCTGAAGCGGGTATTCCGCGCGGAGCCGGAATGGGCATGGGCTACGGCGGCTGCGGTGGTGGCGGTCATATGGGTATGGGCCACTGGTAAATCAGAACGTTTTCTCGTTGGGTTGCCAGCGACAGAAATCAGAGTTTGCCACTAACAGTAATTGCGAACCTTCGGGCGCTTCCAGCCATGCCACGCTGACATCAACAGAAGAGCGGCTCTGGCGGCGCTCGATATGCGCTATCGCCTGCGAATCTAAATCAGGTTTAATGGTTTGCCCTTCGCAGGTGGTCACGGTCTGTTCCATCGCATGCCAGCGCCCCTGGCGCAGCACGACTCTCCCCTGACGTAAGGCATCGCTAATCTGGCGGATCTGATCAGCACGATAACGGTATAAATCGATTTGGTCGTTAGAAAGCTGCTGCTTTTCCCCATCGGATTCACGTTGCATAAAGCTCAGATCGCCGCGATCGTCAAAACGCGCGCGAATGTTCACCGGCGGTTTGCTGTAAACATTGATATTGATGAGCGTGAGGTTATCGCCCTGCCAGCGATACTCTCGCGTCGTGGTATCGCCACTGCGCCACGGGCTAAACACGGCAAGCAGATGCACATTATCGCCGCTGTCTTTTCGCCAGATGCGTACCGCGCCCTGGTCTTCAGCAAATCCACTGGCGGTAAAGGGAGGAAGTGAAGAGTTGTGGCTACAGGCAGTGAGAAACAGCGCACCTGCCAGCATCAATGATCGACGCCAGAAAGACAAAAGGGGTGAAACCACCCCTTCGTTAAAACTGTTCACTGCCACGCAATCTTACTTAACTGCGTCTTTCAGTGCCTTGCCAGAAACAAATGCCGGTACGTTAGCTGCGGCAATTTTGATTTCTTTACCGGTCTGCGGGTTGCGGCCAGTACGCTCAGCGCGATGGTTCACTTTGAAGGTACCGAAACCAACCAGTTGTACAGCATCGCCTTCTTTCAGAGACTCAGTAATTGCAGCCAGAGTGGACTCCAGAGCAGCTTTAGCCTGGGTTTTGGACAGTTCTGCTTTCTCTGCAATTACATCAATCAGTTGAGTCTTGTTCATAAGTTATCCTTACAATGTGTTTATCGCTTGCTAAGCATCGAGTGCGACGGAAATGCCAGAATAGCACTCTCCTGCATACACGCACCGATAGCCACTTTTTTTCGCCCCCCAAATGTAGACCAGACGGGGGGCGAAAGGGAAGACTCCAGGTACGACAAATCAGGCGTTAAATCACGTTTTCTGGTCTTATTGCTGAAAAATTATACCAATATTGCTCTCACCCGACTCACGCAGGTCTGCCCTAAGGCCTTTTATCAGCTCGATATCGCGTTCTTCGCACTCAGCTAAAAGTCGGAATATTTCCCACTGAATGTCCCATTCTTGCTCTACAGCTGGGTTTTCTTTAAGCTCTTCATCGCCCATTTCGCGACCAGCCTGAGTCATTTCCAGCATCGCAACGGTCGTGATGGAGGTCTTACTCACTTCCACCGCGTGTTCGAGCGTTTCACCACTCAAACGCGAATGGACCAGTTCACTTAACGCCACGCAGGCATCGATTGCCGGATAAACGCCGTACAGATCGAAATCGTCGGCTGAAGGAATCGCTTCTTCAAATTTCTCCAGTTGGCTGTCGAAATTTACTTTTGCGTCTTTAACGGTCAGCGTTTCCCAGATGAGATCGAGAATACGACGGTAAATTTGCCCATCACCAAAACCGGTTTGCTGGCAGAACATGGCGTAATTGGGGTACATGCGTTCGCATAAGCAAGCCATGAAAGTGACATGCTGCCAGCTTTCCAGGCGCTCCAGACGCAGATGAATTGGGTTTTGTAACATGTTGAGTTCTCAAATACGGAAATTATCCGCAGTTTACCTGAATTAGGGCTGATTTGCTGTATAGCGCACGAACGCCGGACGTTCCGAGGCCACCGCGTCCGCCCAGCGCGTTGGCTCCGGCAGACGATAGCCTTTCATGCAGCGTTGTACCCACGCCAGCGCGCTGTCCACGCTGACCCGATGGCCGGTAGCGATAAACAACGGGTTACAGCGCGCTTTGCTGCGCCAGACCCAGGCCAGCTGCTCGCCTTTATCCATCAGTGGGGCCAGCGCGCCCGGTTTGCTGGAGAGCGGTTCGAATTTACCGCAGAGCCGTTTTTTCGCCACGCCAATGGTCGGCACATCCACCAATAAGCCAAAATGGCTGGCGACGCCAAGACGGCGAGGATGCGAGATCCCATGACCATCGACAAACACTAAATCCGGCTTTTGCGACAGCATCTCCCACGCTGCCAGCAGCGCAGGATATTCGCGGAAGGAAAGAAAACCTGGAATGTAAGGCATGGTGGTGGCGATGCGGGCAACTTTATACTCCACCAGCTCAAGCGAGGGATATTTCAGCAGCACCATCGCCGCTCGCGTCACTTCTCCGCCCTGCTCAAACCCGACATCGGCTCCGGCGATCAGATCCGGTGGATCTTTATCGAGTCGATCCTCGCAGATCACAGAAGAAGCCAGTTCGATTTGTTGAGCGCGTAATGACGCGAGATCCATAATCGCTCCTTAGAGCCTGGTTCAACAGGCGTAATTGTTGAAGGCAGTTTGAGGCCGGACAGCGCGGAAAAACCGGAGCGTACACGTAGTACGTGAGGATTTTGAGCACTGCCCGGCCTCAAAATGGCAAATAAAATAGCCTGATGGATCAGGCTCTTAGCGGTGATACTGTTCAGACAGTCGATGCACTGCCTCCACGAACACGCCAGCATGTTCTGGCGGCACATCCTGATGAATGCCGTGACCAAGGTTAAAGACATGACCTTCGCCGTGACCGAAACCTGCAAGTATAGTCGCTACTTCTTCTTCAATGCGGGCAGGCGGCGCGTACAGCATCGACGGATCCATATTACCCTGCAACGCGACTTTATTGCCCACACGGCGGCGCGCATCGGCGATGTCCGTTGTCCAGTCGAGGCCCAGCGCATCGCAACCGGTTTCAGCCATGGCTTCCAGCCACTGTCCGCCGCCTTTGGTAAACAGCGTGACTGGCACGCGGCGACCGTCGTTTTCACGCAGTAAACCATCAACAATTTTATGCATGTAATAGAGCGAGAACTGTTGATAATCGCGCCCGGTAAGCACGCCGCCCCAGGTGTCGAAAATCATCACTGCCTGAGCACCGGCTTTAATCTGCGCATTCAGATACAAAGTGACGCTTTTCGCCAGTTTATCGAGCAGAGCGTGCAGCGCCTGCGGATCGGCATACATCATTTTTTTGATCACGGTGAAGGCTTTGCTGCTGCCGCCTTCCACCATGTAGGTTGCCAGCGTCCACGGGCTGCCGGAAAAACCAATCAGCGGCACTTCGCCTTTCAGTTCGTGACGAATGGTACGCACCGCGTTCATCACGTAACCCAGCTCATCTTCCGGGTCCGGAATTGGCAGTTTATCGACGTCGGCTTTGCAGGTGACTGGCGAGGTAAAACGCGGACCTTCTCCGGCTTCAAAATAGAGCCCTAACCCCATCGCGTCCGGCACGGTGAGGATATCGGAAAAGAGGATCGCCGCATCCAGCGGGTAGCGACGCAGCGGTTGCAAAGTCACTTCGCACGCCAGCTCGGCGTTTTTGCACAGCGACATAAAATCGCCCGCCTGGGCGCGCGTGGCTTTATATTCCGGTAGATAGCGACCCGCCTGGCGCATCATCCATACTGGAGTGACATCAACGGGCTGGCGCAGCAGCGCCCGCAGATAACGATCGTTTTTAAGTTCGGTCATTTTGGCTGTTCCTTAGTGCGTCAGGCGGTCAGTGTATCATCACTCATACTCTGCCCGACACATCGCCACAGTATCTTCTATCAGACGGCGCGCTACGGTGCCGGGCGGCGGGAGTAACGGCAAATCGTCATAGCGATACCAGTTCGCCTCGAGCAATTCTTTCGGGTCGATCACGATGTCGCCGCTGTCATATTCCGCCATAAACGCGGTCATTAAAGACTGAGGAAACGGCCACGGCTGAGAAGTCACGTAACGCAAGTTTTTAACTTTAATTCCGCTCTCTTCCATCACTTCCCGCGCGACTGCCTGCTCGAGGGTTTCGCCCACTTCGACGAATCCGGCAAGTACTGTATGGACACCGTTACGATGGCGGGTATGCTGGGCGAGGAGGAGCGAATCATCGCGACGGATGGCAACAATAATGCAGGGGGCGATTTGCGGGTAGTAACGCTCACGGCAATGGCTACACAGCATCGCCCATTCGGTTTTGCTCGGATACATTTCATGCCCGCAGTAACCACAGTATTTATGCGATCGGTAAAACTCCGCCAGTTGCACGCCACGTCCGGCCAGTTGAAACAGCCCAACATCGAGATCAATGACCTGACGTACCGACCCCATATCGTGACGCCGCTGCTGTTGTATTAACCAAACAGGTTCCCCCTGCCATTCGCCGATTTGTAGTGCGCGCTGACCCACAAGATCGAAATTTGCCGCTTCGCCATATGGCAATTCTCCCTTCGGCAACCATAATTTTTGTTCATGGCTGACGACCCACCAGCCGTGATCTAATTTTTCAATTATACGATCCATAGCTCTTGCACTACCTTTGCATCACTGGCATGTTTAACATGGTTTTTACATTTCTCACTGAGCAGTTTTTGAATACAAACTTGCGGAGTCAATCATGCTTAACCAGCTCGATAACCTGACGGAGCGCGTCAGAGGAAGTAACAAACTGGTTGATCGCTGGCTACATGTACGTAAGCATCTGCTCGTGGCTTACTACAATCTGGTTGGCATTAAGCCTGGCAAAGAATCGTACATGAGGCTAAACGAAAAAGCCCTTGATGATTTTTGTCAGAGCCTGGTCGATTACTTGTCTGCCGGACATTTCAGTATTTATGAGCGCATTCTTCATAAGCTGGAAGGCAACGGGCAACTCGCGCGCGCCGCGAAGATTTGGCCGCAACTCGAAGCCAATACCCAACAGATTATGGATTACTACGATTCCAGCCTGGAAACCGCCATCGATCATGATAATTACCTTGAGTTTCAACAGGTTTTATCTGACATCGGCGAGGCGCTGGAAGCGCGCTTTGTGCTGGAAGATAAGCTGATTCTGCTGGTGCTTGACGCCGCCCGCGTCAAACATCCTGCTTGAGTTCTGCGCTGTTAACGCGTAATTTACATTCAACGCCCCGTTTGTGGGGGCTAATTTCTTGTCGGAGTGCCTTAACTGGCTGAGACCGTTTATTCGGGATCCGCGGAACCTGATCAGGCTAATACCTGCGAAGGGAACAAGAGTTAATCTGCTATCGCATCGCCTTTGCGGCGATCGTCTCTTGCTTCATCCGTCGTCTGACAAGCCACGTCCTTAACTTTTTGGAATGAGCTATGTCTGCAACAAAACTGACCCGCCGCGAACAACGCGCCCGGGCCCAACATTTTATCGACACCCTGGAAGGCACCGCCTTTCCCAACTCAAAACGCATTTATATCACTGGCACACACCCCGGCGTGCGCGTGCCGATGCGTGAGATCCAGCTTAGCCCGACGCTAATTGGCGGTAGCAAAGAACAGCCGCAGTACGAAGAAAACGAAGCGATTCCGGTCTACGACACCTCCGGCCCGTATGGTGATCCGCAGATCGCCATTAACGTGCAGCAAGGGCTGGCAAAACTACGCCAGCCGTGGATCGATGCGCGCGCCGATACCGAAGAACTTACCGTGCGCAGTTCCGATTACACCAGAACGCGGCTGGCAGATGATGGTCTCGACGAGCTACGTTTTAGCGGCTTATTAACGCCAAAACGCGCCAAAACAGGACGCCGTGTCACCCAACTGCACTACGCCCGCCAGGGCATCATCACGCCGGAAATGGAATTCATCGCCATCCGCGAGAATATGGGCCGCGAGCGCATCCGTAGCGAGGTTTTACGCCACCAGCATCCGGGAATGAGCTTTGGCGCACATCTGCCGGAAAATATCACTGCGGAATTTGTCCGTGATGAAGTTGCTGCCGGACGTGCGATTATCCCGGCCAACATTAATCATCCGGAATCGGAGCCGATGATTATTGGCCGTAACTTCCTGGTAAAAGTTAACGCCAATATCGGCAACTCGGCGGTCACCTCTTCCATCGAAGAAGAAGTGGAAAAGCTGGTATGGTCCACGCGCTGGGGAGCGGATACGGTGATGGATCTCTCCACCGGTCGCTATATTCACGAAACCCGCGAGTGGATTTTGCGTAACAGTCCGGTGCCGATCGGTACAGTGCCGATCTACCAGGCGCTGGAGAAGGTTAACGGGATCGCCGAAGATCTTACCTGGGAAGCGTTCCGCGACACGCTGCTGGAACAGGCCGAGCAAGGTGTGGATTACTTCACTATCCATGCGGGCGTACTGCTGCGCTATGTGCCGATGACCGCGAAACGCCTGACCGGTATCGTCTCTCGCGGCGGTTCGATTATGGCGAAATGGTGCCTCTCCCATCATCAGGAAAATTTCCTCTATCAACACTTCCGCGAAATTTGTGAAATCTGTGCCGCTTATGACGTTTCGCTGTCGCTGGGCGACGGTCTGCGCCCCGGTTCTATTCAGGACGCCAACGATGAAGCGCAGTTTGCCGAATTGCATACGCTGGGCGAACTGACCAAAATCGCCTGGGAATATGACGTACAGGTGATGATTGAAGGCCCAGGCCATGTGCCGATGCAGATGATCCGCCGCAATATGACCGAGGAGTTAGAGCACTGCCACGAAGCGCCGTTTTACACTCTGGGGCCGCTAACTACCGATATTGCACCGGGCTATGACCACTTCACGTCGGGGATTGGTGCGGCGATGATTGGCTGGTTTGGCTGCGCGATGCTCTGTTACGTAACGCCAAAAGAGCATCTGGGTCTGCCCAATAAAGAAGATGTTAAGCAGGGGCTTATCACTTATAAGATTGCCGCCCACGCTGCTGACCTGGCAAAAGGGCATCCGGGCGCGCAAATTCGCGATAACGCCATGTCGAAAGCCCGCTTCGAATTTCGCTGGGAAGACCAGTTTAATCTGGCCCTCGACCCGTTTACCGCCCGCGCTTATCACGATGAAACCCTGCCCCAAGAGTCCGGCAAAGTCGCCCATTTTTGCTCCATGTGTGGGCCAAAATTCTGCTCGATGAAAATCAGCCAGGAAGTACGCGATTACGCCGCCGCGCAAACCATTGAAGTGGGAATGGCGGATATGTCGGAGAACTTCCGTGCCAGAGGCGGAGAAATCTACCTGCATAAGGAGGAAGCGTGATGTATCAGCCTGATTTTCCTCCTGTACCTTTTCGTTTAGGACTGTACCCGGTGGTGGACAGCGTACAGTGGATCGAACGTCTGTTGGATGCAGGCGTACGTACTCTCCAGCTACGCATCAAAGATCGGCGCGATGAAGAGGTGGAAGCCGATGTCGTGGCGGCAATTGCGCTGGGCCGCCGCTATAACGCGCGATTGTTTATCAACGATTACTGGCGGCTCGCGATCAAGCATCAGGCGTATGGCGTCCATTTGGGGCAGGAAGATTTGCAAGCCACCGATCTCAATGCCATCCGCGCGGCAGGCCTGCGGCTGGGCGTTTCGACACATGACGATATGGAAATCGACGTCGCGCTGGCAGCACGCCCCTCTTATATCGCGCTGGGACATGTGTTCCCGACGCAAACCAAACAGATGCCTTCTGCACCGCAGGGGCTGGAACAGTTGGCACGGCATGTTGAGCGCCTGGCGGATTATCCCACCGTGGCGATTGGCGGTATCAGTCTGGCACGCGCGCCTGCGGTGATAGCAACGGGTGTCGGCAGTATCGCCGTCGTCAGCGCCATTACTCAAGCCGCAGACTGGCGTTTGGCAACGGCACAGTTGCTGGAAATTGCAGGAGTTGGCGATGAATGACCGTGACTTTATGCGTTATAGCCGCCAAATTCTGCTCGACGATATCGCTCTTGACGGGCAGCAAAAACTGCTCGACAGCCAGGTGCTGATTATTGGTCTTGGCGGGCTGGGTACACCTGCTGCGCTATACCTGGCAGGGGCTGGCGTCGGGACGCTGGTACTGGCAGATGACGACGATGTGCATTTAAGCAATCTGCAACGACAAATCCTCTTTACCACTGAAGATATCAACAGCCCGAAATCGCAGGTCAGCCAACAGCGACTGACACAGTTGAATCCCGACATTCAACTGACAGCATTACAACAACGGTTAACGGGTGAGGCGTTGAAAGATGCGGTTGCACAAGCCGATGTGGTGCTCGACTGTACCGACAATATGGCGACTCGCCAGGAGATTAATGCCGCCTGCGTGGCACTCAACACGCCGCTTATCACCGCCAGCGCGGTCGGATTTGGCGGTCAGTTGATGGTACTGACACCGCCCTGGGAGCAGGGGTGTTACCGCTGCCTGTGGCCAGATAACCAGCAGCCAGAACGCAACTGCCGCACGGCGGGCGTGGTTGGCCCGGTGGTCGGGGTGATGGGCACTTTGCAGGCACTGGAAGCCATTAAGTTATTAAGCGGTATAGAGACGCCTGCGGGAGAACTCCGACTGTTCGACGGTAAGTCGAGCCAGTGGCGCAGCCTGGCGTTGCGCCGCGCCAGTGGTTGCCCGGTATGCGGAGGAAGCAATGCAGATCCTGTTTAACGATCAACCGATGCAGTGCGCCGCCGGGCAAACTGTTCACGAACTACTGGAGCAACTCGACCAACGACAAGCGGGCGCGGCTCTGGCGATTAATCAGCAAATCGTCCCGCGTGAGCAGTGGACGCAACATATCGTGCAGGATGGCGACCAGATCCTGCTTTTTCAGGTTATTGCAGGGGGTTGAGATGTTACGTATTGCGGACAAAACGTTTGATTCACATCTGTTTACCGGCACAGGGAAATTCGCTTCTTCACAACTGATGGTGGAGGCGATCCGCGCTTCCGGCAGCCAGCTGGTGACACTGGCGATGAAACGTGTCGACTTGCGCCAGCACAACGACGCTATCCTCGAACCGCTTATCGCGGCGGGTGTGGCCCTGCTGCCGAATACTTCCGGGGCGAAAACAGCGGAAGAAGCCATTTTCGCCGCCCATCTGGCACGTGAAGCGTTAGGCACAAACTGGCTAAAATTGGAGATTCACCCTGACGCCCGCTGGCTGTTGCCCGATCCCATCGAAACCCTGAAAGCCGCCGAAACGCTGGTACAACAGGGATTTGTCGTGCTGCCTTACTGCGGGGCCGATCCGGTATTGTGTAAACGTCTGGAAGAAGTCGGCTGTGCAGCGGTGATGCCGCTCGGCGCGCCGATTGGCTCGAATCAGGGACTGGAAACCCGTGCCATGCTGGAGATTATTATCCAGCAGGCCACAGTTCCGGTGGTTGTCGATGCTGGCATCGGCGTTCCCAGCCATGCCACGCAGGCGCTGGAAATGGGGGCCGACGCGGTGTTAGTGAATACGGCGATTGCCGTCGCGGACGATCCCGTCAACATGGCGAAGGCATTTCGTCTGGCGGTAGAAGTAGGCCTGCTGGCACGTCAGTCCGGACCGGGCAGCCGCAGTTATTTTGCTCATGCCACCAGCCCGCTGACCGGATTTCTGGAGGCATCGGCATGAAAACCTTCAGCAATCGCTGGCGACAACTGGACTGGGACGACATCCGCCTGCGTATCAACGGCAAAACGGCTGCTGACGTAGAGCGGGCGCTAAATGCCTCGCAACTCACCCGCGACGACATGATGGCGCTGTTATCGCCTGCCGCCAGTGGCTATCTGGAACAACTGGCCCAACAGGCGCAGCGTCTGACCCGTCAGCGATTTGGCAACACAGTTAGTTTCTACGTCCCGCTTTATCTTTCCAATCTTTGCGCTAACGACTGCACGTACTGCGGATTTTCCATGAGTAATCGCATCAAGCGCAAAACGCTGGATGAAGCGGATATTGCCAGGGAAAGCGCCGCTATACGGGAGATGGGCTTTGAACATCTGCTATTAGTCACTGGTGAACATCAGGCGAAAGTGGGGATGGATTACTTTCGTCGTCATCTCCCCGCCCTGCGTGAACAGTTCTCTTCACTACAAATGGAAGTGCAACCGCTGGCGGAGACGGAATACGCCGAGTTAAAGCAACTTGGTCTGGATGGGGTGATGGTTTATCAGGAGACATATCACGAGGCGACTTATACCCGCCATCATTTGAAAGGCAAAAAACAGGACTTCTTCTGGCGGCTGGAAACGCCGGATCGGCTGGGGCGTGCGGGGATTGATAAGATAGGCCTCGGCGCGCTAATTGGCCTTTCCGACAACTGGCGCGTTGACTGCTATATGGTTGCCGAACATTTGCTATGGCTGCAACAGCATTACTGGCAAAGCCGTTACTCTGTCTCCTTTCCGCGCCTGCGCCCGTGTACTGGCGGCATTGAGCCTGCGTCGATTATGGATGAACGCCAGTTAGTGCAAACCATCTGCGCCTTCCGACTGCTTGCACCGGAGATTGAACTGTCACTCTCCACGCGGGAATCACCGTGGTTTCGCGATCGCGTTATTCCGCTGGCGATCAATAACGTCAGCGCCTTCTCGAAAACGCAGCCAGGTGGCTATGCCGATAATCACCCCGAGTTGGAACAGTTCTCACCGCACGACGATCGCAGACCGGAAGCGGTTGCTGCCGTGTTAACCGCTCAGGGTTTGCAGCCGGTATGGAAAGACTGGGACAGCTATCTGGGACGCGCCTCGCAAAGACTATGAGACGGAATGTAAGAACGTAAATTTATTCCGAGCCGCTACGGAAGATGAAAAACGCAAGGTTGTTGAAAGCGTTGTGTTTTTTTATGGTAGTGCCGTCAGCAGGAATGTTGTCCAGGGCGAAAAGCTTCTTCCTCGTTTCGCCCTGCCTTTCTTAATATTTTCCGTGAAGAATTTGCCCTCTGAATAACACCCATAAAAAAACCCGCCGAAGCGGGTTTTTACGTTATTTGCGGATTAACGATTACTCGTTATCAGAACCGCCCAGACCTGCGTTCAGCAGTTCTGCCAGGCTGGCAGATGCGTCTTCTGCAGTCACCTGCGGTGCAGCCGGAGCTTCACCCGCAGCACGGCGACGCATACGATCCTGGTGGTACGCGTAACCGGTACCTGCCGGGATCAGACGACCCACGATAACGTTCTCTTTCAGGCCGCGCAGTTCGTCGCGTTTGCCCGCAACGGCTGCTTCGGTCAGCACGCGAGTGGTCTCCTGGAACGATGCCGCGGAGATGAAGGACTCGGTTGCCAGAGACGCTTTGGTGATACCCAGCAGATCGCGGGAGTAAGTTGCACCCACTTTGCCGTTCGCTTCCAGTTCGCGGTTTGCGATCTTGACGCGAGAGTATTCAACCTGTTCGCCTTCCAGGAAGTCGGAGCTGCCCGCGTTAACGATGGTAGCTTTACGCAGCATCTGACGAACGATAACTTCGATGTGTTTATCGTTAATCTTTACGCCCTGCAGACGGTATACGTCCTGTACTTCGTTAACGATGTAACGAGTCACAGCATGAACACCACGCAGACGCAGAATGTCGTGCGGCGCTTCCGGACCGTCGGAAATTACGTCACCACGTTCTACACGTTCACCTTCGAACACGTTGAGCTGACGCCATTTCGGAATCATCTCTTCGTACGGATCGCTACCGTCTACCGGGGTGATAACCAGACGACGTTTACCTTTGGTTTCTTTACCGAAGGAAACGATACCGCTGATTTCAGCCAGGATTGCCGGCTCTTTCGGACGACGAGCTTCGAACAGGTCCGCAACGCGCGGCAGACCACCGGTGATGTCCTTGGTACCGCCGGATTCCTGCGGAATACGCGCCAAGGTGTCACCAGAGCTGATCTGTACGCCATCTTCCAGCTGAACAATCGCTTTACCCGGCAGGAAGTACTGCGCAGGCATATCGGTACCTGGGATCAGAACGTCGTTACCCTGAGCATCAACGATTTTCAGTGCCGGACGCAGATCTTTACCACCTGCGGTACGTTCTGCGGAATCCAGAACCACCAGCGAAGACAGACCGGTCAGTTCGTCGGTCTGACGAGTAATGGTCTGGCCGTCGATCATGTCAGTAAAGCGTACAAAACCGCTTACTTCGGTGATAACCGGCATGGTGTGCGGGTCCCAGTTTGCAACGGTTTCGCCGCCAGCAACCTGTTCGCCATCGCCTTTCGCCAGTACCGCACCGTAAGGCACTTTGTAGCTTTCTTTGGTACGACCGAATTCGTCGATCAGTTTCAGTTCGGTGTTACGGGAAGTGATAACCAGTTTACCGCTGGAGTTCACAACCGACTTCACGTTGCTGAGCTTGATGCTACCTTTGTTTTTCACCTGGATGCTGGATTCAGCAGCCGCACGAGATGCCGCACCACCGATGTGGAACGTACGCATGGTCAGCTGTGTACCCGGTTCACCGATGGACTGTGCCGCGATAACACCGATTGCTTCACCTTTGTTGATGATGTGGCCACGCGCCAGGTCACGACCGTAGCAGTGCGCACATACACCAAAGTCGGTGTCACAAGATACAACAGAACGTACTTTTACCGCGTCGACAGAGTTCTCTTCCAGCAGGTCACACCACTGTTCGTGCAGCAGCGTGTTGCGCGGAACGAGAATATCAGCAGTACCCGGCTTCAGAACGTCTTCAGCAGTTACACGACCCAGTACGCGATCGCGCAGCGGCTCTTTAACGTCACCCCCCTCGATAACCGGAGTCATCATGATACCTTCATGGGTACCACAATCGTCTTCGGTAACCACCAGGTCCTGCGCCACGTCAACCAGACGACGAGTCAGGTAACCGGAGTTCGCAGTTTTCAGTGCGGTATCCGCCAGACCTTTACGAGCACCGTGGGTGGAGATGAAGTACTGGAGTACGTTCAGACCTTCACGGAAGTTCGCGGTGATTGGCGTTTCGATGATGGAGCCATCCGGCTTTGCCATCAGACCACGCATACCAGCAAGCTGACGAATCTGTGCCGCAGAACCACGCGCACCGGAGTCGGCCATCATGTAGATGCTGTTGAAGGAAACCTGCTTCTCTTCCTGACCGTCACGGTTAATAACGGTTTCAGTTTGCAGGTTATCCATCATCGCTTTGGATACACGATCGTTCGCCGCAGCCCAGATATCGATAACTTTGTTGTAGCGTTCGCCCGCAGTTACCAGACCAGACTGGAACTGCTCCTGAATTTCAGCAACTTCTGCTTCTGCCTCGGAGATGATTTCGTGTTTCTTCTCCGGGATGACCATGTCATCGATGCCAACAGATGCACCAGAACGCGCTGCATAGGCGAAGCCGGTGTACATGATCTGGTCCGCAAAAATAACGGTCGGTTTCAGACCGAGAATGCGGTAGCAGGTGTTCAGCATTTTGGAGATTGCTTTTTTACCCAGCGCCTGGTTGACGATGGAGTAAGGCAGACCTTTCGGTACAATCATCCACAGAATGGCACGGCCAACAGTCGTGTCTTTCAGGCTGGTTTTCGCTACTAATTCACCGTTAGCATCTTTTTCATACTCGGTGATACGCACTTTAACGCGCGCATGCAGAGAAGCCAGACCAGAGCGATACAGACGTTCTGCTTCTTTCGGGCCAGTCAGCACCATGCCTTCGCCTTTGGCGTTAACACAGTCACGGGTCATGTAGTACAGACCCAGTACAACGTCCTGAGACGGAACGATGATTGGTTCGCCGTTCGCCGGGGACAGGATGTTGTTGGTAGACATCATCAGCGCACGCGCTTCCAGCTGGGCTTCCAGCGTCAGCGGTACGTGAACAGCCATCTGGTCACCATCGAAGTCGGCGTTATATGCCGCACAAACCAGCGGGTGCAGCTGGATAGCTTTACCTTCGATCAGTACCGGTTCAAATGCCTGGATACCCAGACGGTGCAGAGTCGGTGCACGGTTCAGCAGTACCGGGTGTTCGCGGATAACTTCGTCCAGGATATCCCAAACGACAGCTTCTTCGCGCTCAACCATTTTCTTCGCAGCTTTAATGGTGGTAGCAAGACCACGCAGTTCCAGCTTGCCGTAGATGAACGGTTTGAACAGCTCCAGCGCCATTTTCTTCGGCAGACCGCACTGATGCAGACGCAGGTATGGACCTACGGTGATTACAGAACGACCGGAGTAGTCAACACGCTTACCGAGCAGGTTCTGACGGAAACGACCCTGTTTACCTTTGATCATGTCGGCCAAAGATTTCAGAGGACGCTTGTTAGAACCGGTGATCGCACGACCGCGACGACCGTTATCCAGCAGGGCGTCTACCGCTTCCTGCAGCATACGTTTTTCGTTACGTACGATGATGTCCGGCGCAGCCAGATCCAGCAGACGTTTCAGACGGTTGTTACGGTTAATGACGCGACGATACAGATCGTTCAGGTCAGAAGTCGCGAAACGACCACCATCCAGCGGAACCAGCGGACGCAGATCTGGCGGCAGTACCGGCAGAACGGTCAGGATCATCCACTCTGGTTTGTTACCAGACTGAACGAACGCTTCCAGCAGTTTGATACGCTTGGTCAGCTTTTTACGCTTGGTTTCGGAGTTGGTTTCGTTCAGCTCTTCACGCAGCTGTTCGCACTCTTGCTCCAGATCCATGCTCTTCAGCAGAGCCTGGATTGCTTCCGCACCCATCTTCGCGTCGAATTCGTCACCGAACTCTTCCAGCGCGTCCAGATACTGCTCTTCAGTCAGGATCTGCTGACGTTCCAGGTTGGTCATACCGCCTTCGATAACCACATAGGATTCAAAGTACAGTACGCGTTCGATATCGCGCAGCGGCATATCGAGCAGCAGACCGATACGGGACGGCAGCGATTTCAGGAACCAGATGTGCGCAGTCGGGGAAGCCAGTTCGATGTGGCCCATACGCTCACGGCGTACTTTAGTCTGGGTCACTTCAACGCCGCACTTCTCACAGATGACGCCACGGTGTTTCAGGCGCTTGTACTTACCGCACAGGCACTCGTAATCTTTTACCGGCCCAAAGATACGGGCGCAGAAAAGGCCGTCACGTTCTGGTTTGAACGTACGGTAGTTGATGGTTTCCGGCTTTTTAACTTCACCGAAAGACCATGAACGGATCATGTCTGGCGAAGCCAGAGCAATTTTGATCGCATCAAACTCTTCGGTTTTAGTCTGCGCTTTCAGAAACTTTAATAAATCTTTCACGGATTTGCTCCCGTCGGAGTTAGCACAATCCGCTGCCGGGTTTTACCCCGACAGCAGTGACCTGTTTGAGCGAGAATTACTCGTCTTCCAGTTCGATGTTGATACCCAGCGAACGAATCTCTTTCAACAATACGTTGAAGGATTCTGGCATGCCCGGCTCCATCTGATGGTTGCCGTCCACAATGTTTTTATACATCTTGGTACGACCGTTCACGTCATCAGACTTAACAGTGAGCATTTCCTGCAGGGTGTATGCTGCGCCGTATGCTTCCAGCGCCCACACTTCCATCTCCCCGAAACGCTGACCACCGAACTGTGCCTTACCACCCAGCGGCTGCTGAGTAACCAGGCTGTAAGAACCGGTGGAACGCGCGTGCATCTTGTCGTCGACCAGGTGGTTCAGTTTCAGCATGTACATGTAACCAACGGTTACCGGACGCTCGAACTGTTCACCAGTGCGACCATCGTACAGGCGGATCTGACCGGAAGTCGGCAGGTCGCCAAGTTTCAGCAGCTCTTTAATTTCTGCTTCTTTCGCACCGTCGAACACCGGCGTTGCGATTGGCATACCTTTGCGCAGGTTTTCAGCCAGACGCATAACTTCTTCATCGCTGAAGGTACTCAGGTCAACTTTCTGACGAACGTCAGCGCCCAGATCGTACGCACGCTGGATGAATTCGCGCAGTTTCGCGACTTCTTGCTGCTGTTTCAGCATGGCGTTGATCTTGTCGCCGATACCTTTCGCAGCCATACCCAGGTGGGTTTCGAGGATCTGACCGATGTTCATACGAGACGGTACGCCCAGCGGGTTCAGTACGATGTCTACCGGCGTACCGTTTTCATCGTAAGGCATATCTTCGATCGGGTTGATCTTAGAAATTACACCCTTGTTACCGTGACGACCTGCCATCTTGTCACCAGGCTGGATACGGCGTTTAACCGCCAGATATACCTTAACAATCTTCAGCACGCCCGGTGCCAGATCGTCGCCCTGGGTGATTTTGCGGCGTTTCGCTTCGAGTTTCTTCTCGAACTCGTGTTTCAGTTCGTCATACTGCTCAGCCAGCTGTTCCAGCTGATTTTGTTTCTCTTCGTCTGTCAGGCCCAGCTCCAGCCAGCGATCGCGCGGCAGTTTGTCGAGCTTCTCAGCTTCAACGCCACCGGCTACCAGCACAGCACGGATACGGCTGAACAGACCCGCTTCGAGGATCTGCAGTTCTTCAGACAGGTCTTTCTTCGCCTGTTTGAGCTGCATTTCTTCGATTTCCAGCGCACGTTTGTCTTTTTCTACGCCATCGCGAGTAAAGACCTGAACGTCGATAACCGTACCGGATACACCGTTTGGTACGCGCAGAGAAGAGTCTTTAACGTCAGAGGCTTTCTCACCGAAGATCGCACGCAGCAGTTTTTCTTCTGGGGTCAGCTGAGTTTCACCTTTCGGCGTTACCTTACCAACCAGAATGTCGCCACCGGTCACTTCCGCACCAATGTAAACGATACCGGATTCATCCAGTTTGGAGAGCGCAGCTTCACCCACGTTCGGGATGTCAGCGGTGATCTCTTCCGGACCCAGCTTGGTGTCACGGGACACACACGCCAGTTCCTGAATGTGGATGGTGGTGAAACGGTCTTCCTGAACAACACGCTCGGATACGAGGATGGAGTCTTCGAAGTTGTAACCATTCCACGGCATGAACGCTACGCGCATGTTCTGACCAAGCGCCAGTTCACCGAGGTCGGTGGACGGACCGTCTGCCAGCACGTCGCCACGTTCAACCGGTTCACCCAGAGACACACACGGCATCTGGTTGATACAGGTGTTCTGGTTAGAACGGGTGTATTTGGTCAGGTTGTAGATGTCGATACCTGCTTCACCCGGATACATCTCGTCTTCGTTAACTTTGATAACGATACGGGAAGCATCCACGTACTGAACGACACCACCACGTTTAGCTACCGCAGTTACACCGGAGTCAACGGCAACAGCACGTTCCATACCAGTACCAACCAGCGGCTTATCAGCGCGCAGAGTCGGAACGGCCTGACGTTGCATATTCGCACCCATCAATGCACGGTTGGCGTCATCGTGTTCCAGGAACGGGATCAGGGACGCACCGACGGATACCACCTGCTGGGTGGATACGTCCATGTAGTCAACCTGGTCGCGGCTGAACAAGCTGGATTCGCCTTTGCTACGGCAAGTTACCAGGTCTTCTACGAAGTGGCCTTCTTCATCCAGGTTGGAGTTCGCCTGGGCGATAACGTAGTTGCCTTCTTCGATAGCAGACAGGTAGTGAATTTCGTCAGTTACAACACCGTCGGTCACTTTACGATACGGAGTCTCAAGGAAGCCGTATTCGTTAGTCTGTGCGTACACGGACAGAGAGTTGATCAGACCGATGTTCGGACCTTCAGGGGTTTCGATTGGACATACGCGACCGTAGTGAGTCGGGTGTACGTCTCGAACTTCGAAGCCTGCACGTTCACGGGTCAGACCGCCTGGGCCGAGTGCGGAGATACGACGTTTGTGCGTAATCTCAGACAGCGGGTTGTTCTGGTCCATAAACTGAGACAGCTGGCTGGAACCGAAGAACTCTTTCACTGCTGCGGAAATCGGCTTGGCGTTGATCATATCCTGAGGCATCAGGGTATCCAGATCGCCCAGAGACAGACGCTCTTTCACCGCACGCTCTACACGTACCAGGCCAACGCGGAACTGGTTTTCCGCCATTTCGCCAACGGAACGGATACGACGGTTGCCGAGGTGGTCGATATCATCGACTTCGCCTTTACCGTTACGGATATCGATGAGCTTTTTCATAACATCAATGATGTCGTCTTTGCTCAGAATACCGGAACCTTCGATTTCTTCGCGCAGCAGAGAACGGTTGAACTTCATACGACCAACCGCAGACAAGTCATAACGGTCTTCGGAGAAGAACAGGTTCTCGAACAGGCTTTCAGCTGCTTCACGAGTCGGCGGCTCGCCAGGGCGCATCATGCGGTAGATTTCTACCAGTGCGCTCAGACGGTCGTTAGTTGGGTCGACACGTAAGGTTTCAGAGATATATGGGCCGTGATCCAGATCGTTGGTGAACAGCGTTTCGATACGCTTGTGACCAGACTGGCTCAGCTTAGCCAGCAGATCCAGGCTCAGCTCCATGTTCGCTGCGCAGATCAGCTCGCCGGTAGACTCATCAATATAGTCTTTAGCAACCACTTTACCTGCGATGTACTCAACCGGGACTTCAATCAGTTTGACGTCGTCTTTTTCCAGCTGGCGAATGTGGCGCGCAGTGATACGGCGGCCTTTTTCTACGTACACTTTACCGTTAGCTTCGATGTCAAAAGATGCGGTTTCACCACGCAGGCGTTCCGGCACCAGTTCCATCTGCAGCTTGTTATCACGGATTTCAAAGATAACTTTTTCAAAGAACAGGTCGAGGATCTGCTCTGTGGTGTAGTTCAGGGCGCGCAGAATGATGGTCGCAGGCAGTTTACGGCGACGGTCGATACGTACGAACAGGTTGTCCTTCGGATCGAATTCGAAGTCCAGCCAGGAACCACGGTAAGGGATGATGCGCGCGTTATACAGCACTTTACCCGAAGAGTGGGTTTTACCTTTGTCGGAGTCAAAGAAGACGCCCGGACTACGGTGCAGCTGGGAAACGATAACACGCTCAGTACCGTTGATAACAAAGGTACCGTTGTCTGTCATGAGCGGAATTTCGCCCATGTAGACTTCTTGTTCTTTAATGTCTTTTACGGTGCCTTCCGGCGCTTCGCGCTCATAGATCACCAGACGCAGTTTAACGCGCAGCGGTGCGGAATAGGTCACGCCACGGATTTGACATTCCTGGACGTCAAACACCGGTTCGCCAAGGCGGTAGCTGACGTATTGCAGCTCGGAATTACCGCTGTAGCTCTGAATCGGGAATACGGAACGGAAAGCAGCTTCCAGACCATACTGCCCTTCAGGATCTTGCTCGATAAATTTCTGAAACGAGTCAAGCTGGATAGAAAGGAGATAAGGTACATCCAGAACTTGTGGACGTTTACCAAAATCCTTACGAATACGTTTTTTCTCGGTATAGGAGTAAACCATAGGGTTCCTCAGCTCGCTGACAAGTCGACCCATCTGTCCATTGAGCGGACAGTTTGTGCAACACTATTTTGTTGACCGGAAAATGGAACACTTTCCGCAATGCCTGTTGCTATCACGCTTAAACCATTTCATTGCGATTTACACAGAACGGACGTCCTGTCGCAGTATATTAAGTCGTCGATAGAAACAAGCATTGAAAGGCACAGCAGTAGTCAAACAGTGTGAAACGCTACTGGCGCCTTACAGCGCAAAAAGGCTGGTGACTAAAAAGTCACCAGCCATCAGCCTGATTTCTCAGGCTGCAACCGGAAGGGTTGGCTTATTTAACTTCAACTTCAGCGCCAGCTTCTTCCAGAGCTTTTTTCAGTGCTTCTGCGTCGTCTTTGCTCACGCCTTCTTTCAGAGCAGCCGGTGCAGATTCTACCAGGTCTTTAGCTTCTTTCAGACCCAGGCCAGTTGCGCCACGTACTGCTTTGATAACAGCAACTTTGTTAGCGCCAGCAGCTTTCAGAATTACGTCGAATTCAGTTTTTTCTTCAGCAGCTTCAACCGGGCCAGCAGCTACAGCTACAGCAGCAGCAGCGGAAACACCGAATTTTTCTTCCATTGCAGAGATCAGTTCTACAACGTCCATTACAGACATAGCTGCAACTGCTTCAATGATTTGATCTTTAGTGATAGACATTTAAATTGTTCCTGAATATCAGAATAAGTTTATACGTAAGCGAATGCGTTAAAAAGATAACTGCGATTAAGCAGCTTCTTTCGCATCGCGTACAGCAGCCAGAGTACGAACCAGTTTGCCAGCCGAAGCTTCTTTCATGGTTGCCATCAGGCGTGCAATTGCTTCTTCGTAGGTCGGCAGAGTTGCCAGGCGGTCGATCTGAGACGCCGGGATCAGCTCACCTTCAAAGGCAGCGGCTTTGACCTCAAATTTTGCATTCGCTTTCGCGAACTCTTTGAACAGACGAGCAGCAGCGCCCGGGTGTTCCATAGAGTATGCAATCAGGGTCGGACCAACAAACGCGTCTTTCAGGCACTCGAACGGAGTACCTTCAACAGCACGGCGCAGCAGGGTGTTACGAACAACACGCATGTATACGCCAGCTTCGCGACCTGCTTTACGCAGTTCAGTCATTTTATCTACAGTTACGCCACGGGAATCCGCAACTACTGCAGACAGCGCGCCTTTGGCTACTTCGCTGACTTCAGCAACAATCGCTTGTTTGTCTTGAAGATTTAAAGCCATTAGCTTTGCTCCTGGATGTTTGCCAGAGAAAATCTCTGGAACTCACTTCACTCCTCCAAACGGAGAGAGCGTCTTAATTACGGTGAGCAGAAACAAGCCAGAATATAAAAGAATAATCTTAGCGTTCTGTCACCGTCTACGCAGGGGATTAAGTTTCTTGCGAAACTCCTGCGGTCTTCGACGGAGGCCTGGATAGGCCAGGCTCCAACGAACAAATCTTTTCTATCCGTCGCTATTCAACTTGTGGCGGCGTTGGCTTCCTTCATTCGCACCAGTCACATAGTTAGCTATGCTCTTGGCGACTCACTCAGTTGCCGCCTTGCCACAACCCGAATATCTCGGATATACGTCTGCATTAAGCATTATACGTGGGGGTAAGATTGTAGACAAAATCACCGCCCACGTAAAGGCATTAGTTTACAGAAGCGCTCAGGCCAGCCTGGTCAACTGCAACACCTGCACCCATGGTGGTGGAGATGCTAACTTTCTTGATGTACACGCCTTTCGCCTGAGTCGGTTTTGCTTTTTTCAGCGCAACCAGCAGAGCTTCCAGGTTTTCTTTCAGTTTGTCAGCGTCAAAGTCCACTTTACCGATGGTGGTGTGGATGATGCCGTTTTTGTCGTTACGGTAACGAACCTGGCCAGCTTTAGCGTTTTTAACCGCTTCAGCAACGTTCGGTGTTACAGTACCCACTTTCGGGTTTGGCATCAGGCCACGCGGACCCAGAACCTGGCCCAGCTGGCCAACAACGCGCATTGCATCCGGAGAAGCAATAACAACGTCAAAGTTCATTTCGCCTTTCTTGATCTGGTCAGCCAGATCTTCCATACCTACCAGTTCTGCGCCTGCAGCTTTAGCAGCTTCAGCGTTTGCACCTTGGGTAAATACGGCTACGCGAACGGAACGGCCAGTACCGTGCGGCAGTACAGTTGCACCACGTACGTTCTGGTCAGATTTACGAGCGTCGATGCCGAGGTTAACAGCTACGTCCACGCTTTCTACGAATTTAGCAGTCGCCAGCTCTTTCAGCAGTGCGATAGCTTCGTTGATGTCGTACTGTTTGGTTGCATCAACTTTCTCACGGATAACACGCATGCGCTTGGTCAGTTTAGCCATTTCTTAGTCCTCCACTACCAGGCCCATGGAACGTGCAGTACCTTCGATGGAGCGAGTCATCGCTTCAATGTCGGCACCAGTCATGTCGGCAGCTTTGGTCTGCGCGATTTCCTGCAGCTGAGCGCGGGAAATTTTACCCACTTTGTCTTTGTTCGGCTTACCGGAACCAGACTTGATACCTGCCGCTTTTTTCAGCAGAACTGCTGCCGGCGGGGTCTTGGTAACGAAAGTGAAAGAACGGTCAGCGTAAACGGTGATTACTACCGGAATCGGCAGACCTTTTTCGATGGAATCAGTTTTTGCGTTGAACGCTTTGCAGAATTCCATGATGTTTACGCCCTGCTGACCCAGAGCCGGACCTACTGGCGGACTCGGGTTAGCCATACCAGCTGCAACCTGCAGCTTGACATAGGCTTGTACTTTCTTAGCCATTATAAATTCCTCAAGTTGGGTAATAACGCCTCTGAGAGGCTCCCCGTGATATAAAAAATCGTTTTACGGGCAAGGCCCATAAAAACAAAAGGCGCGAAATTGTATTCCAATCTCACGCCTTGTGCAACGATTAAATCGCCGCTTTTTTGATCGCTGGGTTAGGCTTTTTCAACCTGGCTGAAGTCCAGCTCTACCGGGGTCGCACGACCGAAGATAGAAACAGACACTTTCAGACGAGATTTCTCGTAATCCACTTCTTCAACAACACCGTTGAAGTCAGCGAACGGACCATCATTAACACGGACCATTTCACCCGGTTCAAACAGCGTTTTCGGACGCGGCTTATCACCAACCTGCTGCAGGCGGTTCATAATCGCATCGACTTCTTTATCGCTGATTGGCGCAGGACGATCGGAAGTACCGCCGATGAAGCCCATCACACGCGGTACGCTGCGCACCAAGTGCCAGCTCGCGTCGTTCATCACCATCTGAACGAGGACGTAGCCAGGGAAGAATTTACGTTCGCTTTTGCGACGCTGACCGCCACGGATTTCAACCACTTCTTCGGTTGGTACCATGACTTCACCAAACAAATCTTCCATGTTGTGTAATTTGATATGCTCACGCAGCGACGTTGCTACGCGGCCTTCAAAACCGGAAAACGCCTGAACGACGTACCAGCGCTTTTTAGGAGCTTCAGACATCTCAGAACCTCAGGCCAGTGATAAAGGATACCAGGCGAACCAGAATACCATCCAGTCCCCACAGGATCAGTGACATTACTGCGGTAACCGCAGCCACAATCAGCGTGGTGTGCAATGTTTCCTGGCGAGTCGGCCAAATGACCTTACGGACTTCGGTACGCGCTTCACGGGCAAAAGCAATGGTAGCTTTACCTTTTGTCGTTAACAGCGCGACACCACCCGCTGCAGCAATCAGAATTACTACGGCCAGCGCACGCAGCGGCAGCATAATGTCGCGATAAAGGTAGTTGCCGACAATCGCCGCCAGGAGCAATGCCACCACAACGACCCACTTCATCGCTTCCAGGCCGCGCCCGCTTCCTTGAGCTTCGGTATTCGCACTCATAAACCAACCTGTCAGAAGTTTTCTACAAACATTTTCACCCCGCGATCGCGAGGCAAACCAAATCGAAACGCGTATTAGCTTTTCGGATTATACGCCCTCAACAGAGCCTGTCTCAGCAATGATTATGACAAAGAAAATCACTGATGAGCCAGGTTCTGGTACGAAAGCGTGCAAAAAGGGCATCAAATGATGCCCTTTTAGTGCGCATTGCGTCAAATGTTATCGGCAATTAGCTCAGAACTTTTGCTACAACGCCCGCGCCAACGGTACGGCCGCCTTCACGGATTGCGAAACGCAGACCGTCGTCCATCGCGATCGGGTGGATCAGGGTAACAACCATTTTGATGTTGTCGCCCGGCATTACCATCTCTACGCCTTCCGGCAGTTCGATGGTACCAGTCACGTCAGTAGTACGGAAGTAGAACTGCGGACGGTAGCCTTTGAAGAACGGAGTATGACGACCGCCTTCATCTTTGGACAGAATGTACACTTCAGATTCGAACTTGGTGTGCGGCTTGATGGTGCCCGGCTTAGCCAGTACCTGACCACGTTCGATTTCTTCACGTTTGATACCACGCAGCAGAACACCTACGTTCTCACCAGCACGCCCTTCGTCCAGCAGTTTGCGGAACATTTCAACGCCAGTACAGGTAGACTTCTGAGTCTCTTTGATACCAACGATTTCAACTTCTTCACCAACTTTGATGATACCGCGTTCTACACGACCGGTAACAACGGTACCACGACCGGAGATGGAGAATACGTCTTCGATCGGCAGCAGGAACGGCTTGTCAATCGCACGCTCTGGTTCCGGAATGTAAGAATCCAGGAAGCCAGCCAGTTCCAGGATTTTCGCTTCCCACTCTGCGTCGCCTTCCAGCGCTTTCAGAGCAGAACCACGAACGATCGGAGTGTCGTCGCCCGGGAAGTCGTACTGAGACAGAAGTTCACGAACTTCCATTTCAACCAGTTCCAGCAGCTCTTCGTCATCAACCATGTCGCATTTGTTCAGGAACACGATGATGTACGGAACGCCTACCTGACGACCCAGCAGGATGTGCTCACGAGTCTGCGGCATCGGGCCGTCAGTCGCAGCAACTACCAGGATCGCGCCGTCCATCTGAGCAGCACCGGTGATCATGTTTTTAACATAGTCGGCGTGCCCCGGGCAGTCTACGTGTGCGTAGTGACGGGTCGGGGTGTCGTATTCAACGTGAGAAGTGTTGATGGTGATACCACGAGCTTTTTCTTCCGGCGCGTTATCGATCTGGTCGAATGCGCGAGCAGCACCGCCGTAGGTTTTAGCCAGTACGGTAGTGATTGCAGCGGTCAGCGTTGTTTTACCATGGTCAACGTGGCCGATAGTACCGACGTTAACGTGCGGTTTTGTACGTTCAAACTTTTCTTTAGACATCGATTGTCCCTCTAAGACACGGATAAATCGGTGATATCACCACATCAACCAGGCAACATGCCCGACTTGTTGAATGCAATAAACAGAAGGAAAAAACAGGGAGGAGAAAAGAAGTGGTGCTGATAGGCAGATTCGAACTGCCGACCTCACCCTTACCAAGGGTGCGCTCTACCAACTGAGCTATATCAGCACATCTTGGAGCGGGCAGCGGGAATCGAACCCGCATCATCAGCTTGGAAGGCTGAGGTAATAGCCATTATACGATGCCCGCATCCTAGAACTCGGCTACCTGATTTTCATTCTGCACTGAATATCGAGAGAAGCTCTCTTTATTCGAGCCGGTAAGTGAACTTATCGTCTCGGGCTACGCCATCGCGTGGCCGAAATTGGTGGTGGGGGAAGGATTCGAACCTTCGAAGTCTGTGACGGCAGATTTACAGTCTGCTCCCTTTGGCCGCTCGGGAACCCCACCGGACTTGATGGTGCCGACTACCGGAATCGAACTGGTGACCTACTGATTACAAGTCAGTTGCTCTACCTACTGAGCTAAGTCGGCATCAAGTAGCGCGCATTCTATGGAGACATGCGAGTTCATGCAACTAAAAAATTGCATAATTTGTTTTATTGGTCACATTTTATGCTACACGATGAAGAAACAGCCGAACGGAGGGCAGATTAGCACACTTTTTCAACATCATTGTGCTCAACAATGCGCTCCTGCTAAACCATAATTCTTTTTATCAGATGGAATATCTGTCACATTGCTTTTCAACGATAGCTTCCTGGCAGAGATTTTTTCTTATTATTCCTCCCCATCTGGTGTTACCCTCCTGCCCATTAACCCATTCAACAGAACTGTGACGCGCCATGGCAAATATCGCTTTGCCGATAGAGCTATGACCGCCAGAAACATGCTTATGAGTATAAAAGAGCAAACGTTAATGACGCCTTACCTACAGTTTGACCGCAACCAGTGGGCAGCTCTGCGTGATTCCGTACCTATGACGTTATCGGAAGATGAGATCGCCCGTCTCAAAGGTATTAATGAAGATCTCTCGTTAGAAGAAGTTGCCGAGATCTATTTACCTTTGTCACGTTTGCTGAACTTCTATATAAGCTCGAATCTGCGCCGTCAGGCAGTTCTGGAACAGTTTCTTGGTACCAACGGGCAACGCATTCCTTACATTATCAGTATTGCTGGCAGTGTCGCGGTGGGGAAAAGTACAACCGCCCGTGTATTGCAGGCGCTATTAAGCCGTTGGCCGGAACATCGTCGTGTTGAACTGATCACTACAGATGGCTTCCTTCACCCTAATCAGGTTCTGAAAGAACGTGGTCTGATGAAGAAGAAAGGCTTCCCGGAATCGTATGATATGCATCGCCTGGTGAAGTTTGTTTCCGATCTCAAATCCGGCGTGCCAAACGTTACAGCCCCTGTTTACTCGCATCTTATTTATGATGTGATCCCGGATGGAGATAAAACTGTTGTTCAGCCTGATATTTTAATTCTTGAAGGGTTAAATGTCTTACAGAGCGGGATGGATTATCCACACGATCCACATCATGTATTTGTTTCCGATTTTGTCGATTTTTCGATATATGTTGATGCACCGGAAGACTTACTTCAGACGTGGTATATCAACCGTTTTCTGAAATTCCGCGAAGGGGCTTTTACAGACCCGGATTCCTATTTTCATAACTACGCGAAATTAACTAAAGAAGAAGCGATTAAGACTGCCATGACATTGTGGAAAGAGATCAACTGGCTGAACTTAAAGCAAAATATTCTACCTACTCGTGAGCGCGCCAGTTTAATCCTGACGAAAAGTGCTAATCATGTGGTAGAAGAGGTCAGACTACGCAAATAATTTGCAGGGGAGCGAATACTCCCCTTTCTTATTTTTCTGCACTACGCAGGGATATTTCACCGCCCATCCAGGGTTTTATTATTCCATCCTGCTCAAGTAATAAAGCCCCCTGTTTGTCTATTCCGCGTGAAATGCCAAATATTTCTTTATCACCAATGATAAGTTTCACTGGGCGATTAATAAAATTATCCAGCTTTTCCCAGCGCGACAGATAAGGTGCCAATCCTTCTTGTTCGAAGAGTTCCAACGCAGCACGTAATTCACGTATTAGCATGGCCGCCAACGTATTACGATCAAGATTGATCCCCGCTTCCTGCAGCGTGATCCACCCCTGATTAACGACACTCTCTTCAACACGGCGCATTGCCATGTTGATCCCGGCTCCAATGACTATTTGCGCCGCATCGCCAGTTTTGCCAGTCAGCTCCACAAGAATGCCTGCCAGCTTGCGATCCTGCAGATAGAGGTCATTAGGCCATTTGACACGAACTTTATCTGCTCCCAGCTTTCGTAATACTTCCGCCATCACGATACCGATAACCAGACTTAAACCAATCGCCGCCGCCGGGCCTTGTTCCAGACGCCAGAACATCGACAAATATAAGTTTGCGCCAAAAGGCGAAAACCATTTCCGCCCCCGGCGACCACGGCCAGCCTGCTGGTATTCTGCAACACAGGCATCGCCCGATTTAAGCTCTCCGATACGATCAAGAAGGAACTGATTCGTGGAGTCAATAACTGGCAGCACGGCTACACTACCGCCATCCAGCTGACCCAATATCTGTTCAGCATTAAGTAACTGGATGGGCTCAGGCAGGCTGTATCCTTTACCCGGAACGGTAAAGACATCAACGCCCCAGTCACGCAGTGTCTGAATGTGTTTATTAATAGCCGCCCGGCTCATTCCCAGCGTTTCACCCAACTGCTCGCCAGAGTGAAATTCACCGTTCGCTAACAGGGCAATCAATTTCAGTGGCACGGTGTTATCCTTCATGAAATTGTCTCCACTGCGCTCACTTCACCTGATGCACCAATAAAGCGGACTTCAGGCTCAAGCCAGACATTAAATTTTTCACCCACTTTTTGTCTTACATGGTGTGCCAGTTGCACCACATCTTCGCTTTTTGCATTGTCTTCATTAATGAGAACTAACGCCTGTTGACGGTGCACCGCAGCCCCACCCATTTGCATCCCTTTTAGCTGGCACTGATCAATAAGCCAACCTGCTGCCAGTTTTACTGAACCACCCGCCTGGGGGTAATTTGGTGCTGTTGGAAATTGCGCCAGTAATGCTTTAGCCGTTTCGGCAGATACAACAGGGTTTTTGAAGAAACTACCGGCATTGCCATTCACTTTTGGATCAGGGAGTTTGGTGGTGCGCATATGACACACCGCATTAAATACTTGCTGTGGCGTTACTGTTGTAGGATCCAGACGAGTTAAGTCACCATACGTTAGTACAGGTTGCCACTCTTTTGGCAGACGCAGACCTACGGCTACAATGGCGAAGCGATCCTGGTATTCATGTTTAAAAATACTGTCGCGATAGCCAAAACGGCACTCTTTGGCAGTTAAGCGCACTTGCTTGCCTGTCGCCAGTTCAACACAATCAACATAAGCGCAAACTCGCTGTAATTCTACGCCATAAGCACCAATATTCTGGATAGGTGATGAGCCGACACAACCAGGAATTAATGCCAGATTTTCCAGACCAGGCATACCTTCCTGCAAAGTGTATTTTACCAGGCGATGCCAGTTTTCTCCGGCTCCTACATGTAAATACCACGCATCAGGTTCATCATGAATTTCGATACCTTTGATCCGGTTGATGATCACCGTGCCGCGATAGTCTTCCAGAAAAAGTACATTACTTCCTTCACCCAGAATAAGAACGGGTTGTCCTTCTGCGGTTGCATGCTGCCAGGCATTGAGTAATTGTTGTTCGTCTTCGGCACATACAATGTGCTGAGCATTATGATCAATGCCAAATGTGTTCCAGGGTTTTAAGGAGTGGTTCATAGCTGCTTTCCTGATGCAAAAACGAGGCTAGTTTACCGTATCTGTGGGGGGATGGCTTGTAGATATGACGACAGGAAGAGTTTGTAGAAACGCAAAAAGGCCCGACTGGGCTTTCTGCTTAATTTGATGCCTGGCAGTTCCCTACTCTCGCATGGGGAGACCCCACACTACCATCGGCGCTACGGCGTTTC